>JAGVLI010000420.1 GCA_020054355.1 Planctomycetales bacterium
GGGTCGGCGACAGCATGGCCAGCGCCAGGGTCTGCGCGAACATGAAGCGTTCCTCGGTCCCGCGTCGCGGGCGCGACGGCAATGCAGGTGCGTCTGCTTTTATCGTAGCACGAATGGGAAGTGGGACGGAGAAATGGCTCTCAGCCGACCACGACCTTGGACAGCCGGGCAATGAAGTCCTTGCAGGACGGCCAGCGGTCCTGCGGCGTCGGGTTCAACGCCCGCAGCACGATCGGCCGCTCCGCTTCGGGCAGCATCGACAGATCGGGGGCCATGCGGACGAAGCCCTTGACGAACGTCGCCGGGGTGTCGTTGAACGGCAGCCGGCCCGCCCGCAGCTCGCAGTAAGTGACCGCCAGGGAATACTGGTCGGTCCAGTCGCTGAGCCGGCCCTGGAAGACTTCCGGCGGGGTGTAATTGAGCGTGCCGGCCCGGCGATGGAACTTCAGCGCCGATGTGGTCGGCGACGCCAGCCCGAAGTCCGCGAGCTTGACCGTGTCGCCGAAGAGCAGCAAGTTGCTCGCCTTGATGTCGCAGTGTTGAAACGAGACGCGCCGGCCGTCGAGGATATGCACTCGGCTGTTCATGAAGTCGATGCCGGCTGCCGCCTGGCTCAGATAGAGGCAGACCTGCTCGCCGACGATGGGCGTGTGGAACTCGCTGATATAGGCTTCCAGCAGATCGAGCAGGCTGCCGTCGGCCAGCTCCATGGCGATGACGATGTAGCCCAGGTGCGCCCAGACGCGCTCGATCCGGCAGAGGTTGGGGTGGTCGAGCTTGCGGACGGCCTCGATCGAGCGGATTTCCTTGGCGGCGGCCAGGCCGTCGTTGCAGGGCATGAACTTGAGCGCCACCGTGCCGCCGGTGGGCGTTTCCGCTTCCCATACTTCCGCAAAGCCGCCGCGTCCCAGCACCTGACGGAGGCGGTAGCCGGGATAGGGTTCCATTCCGGGATTTAACGGCACCGCGTTGCTCACAACCCGCGGTTCCTTCTCGGCTGAGCGCCGGCGCGGAATTGGGGAACGAGCGCCAGTCCAGCGGGCCATCGCTGGACGGATGCAGGGGATTCGGTCCCGATTCTCGCCCGGCAGCAAGATTGAGGCGCAATCAGCACGGTTCGGATTCAACCCAAGTGCAACTGCGTGGTTCGTGACGGCTGAGTGTAAACCGACCGTGAATATGATAATGGTATTATGTGAAACCACTTCTGGCCAGCGGAAATTGCATGCCCGGCCGCCGCGCGGCGGGCTTGGGGGATTCGGCGTTTGCTAACCGGCCTTCTGGATCAACAGCGGCCTCAGCCGGAAATCCGCCAGGCTGCGCCACAGCCATTCCACCGGCCCCATCTGGAAGTACCGCATCCAAGCCACGCTGAAGCCGATCTGGATGATGGTCAACGCCAGCACCAGCAGCAGGCTGACCGCGTGGCCGACCTGGCCGTATAACCGCAGGCCATAGCTATAGAACAGCAGATTGCACAGGACCGATTGCAGCAGATAGTTGCTCAGCGCCATTCTGCCCACGTCCTGGAGAACCTTCCGCAACCACGGCAGCCGGCCGCTGTGCGACCAATACAAGCCCATGCCCAAATAGGCCAGCGACAACGGCAGCGCCCCGATGGAGTAGAGCATCAGGAGATGCAGGCTGCCGTTGGGCTGGATGACGTAGCAAAGGACCGCTCCCAGCTGGAGTGGGATCCCCACCGCCAGCCCGATCAGGATCAGGTTGCGAACGAACGTCCGATGGCCCTCGAAATCGTGAAAGACGCCGTGCCGCAGCAGCCAGACGCCGATCAGGAAGCAAGGCAGCACGTACCAGACCAGCATCATCCAGAACTGAAAGGCGTAGATCAGCAGGTAGCCAGCCCGAAACAGCACCATTTGCCCGAGATGTCCGTCGCGAAAGATGGCGGTCTGGCCTTCGGTGCCGGCGTAGTACATCAGCGAGCGAATGAACTGCTGGGCTTGGTTCTCCGGCCGAGTCGGCGACGGCGGCGGCATCGTCAGGCCGCTGCCTCCTCCCCCAAGGGCAGTGGCCGCCGTGCTCAGCATCAGCCAGCCGACCACGATCAGCAGGCAGGCGCCGATCCACCACCAGAGGTTCCGCTGCGAAACCCACGACACGCAGTACGCCAGCACGGCGACGATGGCGTAGGAAGTCAGGATGTCCCCGAACCAGAGAAAGAGGAAATGAAACAGGCCGATGGCGAAGAGCCACGCCTGCCGGCGCAGATAGTAGCCCGTGAACGGCCGTTTGAAGTAAGCGTCGCCTTCCGTCAGGCCCCGATCCGCCTGGATGGCCAGCCCCGCCCCGAACAGGATCGACAGCAGCGTGATGAACTTGCCGAAGACGAAGAACAGCGACCCCGCCATGACCGTGTGATCGAGCAAGGAAGCCGGCCGCGGCTCCCCGCCCAGCATGTTGAGGTTGCCGTTCCAGATCGGCATGTTGGCGAACAGGATCGCCAGGATGGCAATCCCGCGCAGCAGGTCCAGCGAGGGTAAGCGCTCGGTACGCACTGCTGGCGGTGGGGCCTGTTCGAGTGCGATGATGCCGATGAAGGCCATGAGGGCGTTCTCGGTGGAGATAGTCTTGCTCGCTTGTTCGTTCGTCGGCCTTGAAGATTATATCAGCAGCCCGATTTATCGTTTCGCGTGGGTGCAATCCCTGGCTTGGGCACGCCAGGCAACTTCGTTATCCCGCACGTCTTTCGCCTACCTTGCCTGCCTAATTTCATTGACAGCGCCAACGTATACTTTAGACTTGTGTTGAATTCCCCGGTGGTCAAGATTCGCACGGGGCCGCACATTCGTTGCTTCCGGCCCCATCGACTCGGGCAGTTCAACCTGTCACAAGCGCAATTCCTCAAGGGGAGGGTTTTTCATGGCTCGCCGCAACGATGCCGAATCCAAACAAGGGCTGACCGTCGCCCTCGTTCTCTTCGTCCTGCTGAGCGTGGTGCTGGGCCTGATGGCGTACTTCGGCTATGCCGAGCAAAAGACGCTGGAGGCGAAAGCCAGGAACGAAGCCGAACGTGCCAAGTCGCTGCTGATCGAGCGCGACCGGGCACGGCTGCTGCTGGCCGTCAACCAATCGTTCATCGGCTCGGCCGCCAACAAGCGGGAAGAAAAGCAAGTCACCGAAATCATCATCGGCCTGCGCAAGGGCAAGGACAAGGTGGACGACGTGAGCCACCAACAGGCTTACGAAGCCGAGCTGAAGAAGCTGACCGACAAGAAGGCCGCCAAGTGGGATGACCTCTCCGAGCGTCCCGACCAGACCGTGCTCGAACGCATCGCCGAGCTGGAAAAGAGCGCCAAGAACGAAAACATGCTGGCCAAGCAGCAGCAGGACCAGCTGCGCAAGGCCGAGCAGGACTTCCAGAACCAGATCGCCGCCGCCATCAAGGCCAAGGAAGCGGCCGAGGACGGGCAGAAAAGAACCAAGGCCGACGTCGAGAACCGCATCAAGGGCATCGACGATAACTACAAGAAGACCGTCGAGGAGTTCCAGAAGAACATCATCGAGGCCGAGGAGTTCAACAAGACGCTCAACAAGCTGCGCAAGGAAAAGGAAGACGCCGACGCCAAGTACCAGGCGGCGCTGAAGGACGCCGAGACCAAGATCAAGAAGATCGAGGACAAGATTCCGCAGATCGACCTGCTGGCCTACGACCAGCCCAAGGGCAAGGTCACCCGGCTGGAAGGCACCACCACGGCGTACATCAACCTGGGCCGGCTCGACCTGGTGCGCACCGGCCTGAGCTTCAGCGTCTTCTCGGTGGGCGCTTACAAGGCCAACGCCGAACGCAAGGCGAGCGTCGAAGTCATCGACGTGATCGCCGATCATCTCAGCAAGGTCCGCATCACCGACATCCGCAGCGCCGCCCGCGACCCGATCATCACCGGCGACCTGCTCTACAATCCGGCCTGGAGCCCCGGCATGCGCGAGCACGTCGCGGTAGCAGGCCTGATCGACCTGACCGGCGACGGCCGCGACGGCACCCAGGAATTCATCCGCACGCTCGAAAAGCAGGGCGTGTCCGTGGATGCCTATCTCGACACCAAGACCGTCGAGGTCAAGGGCCGGGGCATGAGCCGCCAGACCGGCTACCTGATCGTCGGCGAAGTCCCGGAGTTCACCAAGCAGGAGCGGCTCAAGGAAGGCGACGTCCGCCAGGAGCGCAAGATCAGCATCAACACCGAGATCGGCAAGATGCAGGACCAGGCCCGTTCGATGGGCGTGACCGTCATCCCCGCCCGCCGCTTCATGGCGATGATGGGCTTCAAGCTGCCGCGCGTCCCGGCCTCCATCGACGACTGGAACGCCTACACCTTCCGCCCGCAGGCCGCCGGCGCGGCCCCGGCGAACGGCAAGGAAATGATGAAGAAGGAAGAGATGAAGAAAGACGAGGCGAAGAAGGACGAAAAGTAAGCGCTGCGCCGTTTGCGGCTTCGCACAATCCGGACCCACGGGATCGAGCATTGATCCCGTGGGTTTTTCTCCATTGCCGGTAAAGGAGGCTCGTGATGCTCGGCTCGACTCTGACGGCAACCATCGGTTTGGTGCTGGCCCTGCAACCGGGGCAAGGGCGAGGCATCCAGGACAAGCTGCTCTGCCCTGCGGATGGCGAGCCGCGCCGCGCGGCACCAGCCGAACCAGCCGTTCCTGAAAGCGACAAGACACCCGCCGCCAAGGCCGCTCCCGCGCCCGTGGTAATCTCCATCGGCCAGACCGTCAGGCTCCAGATGCGGAGCAAACGGCCGATCACCAGCGTGTTTGTGGATCGCGAAGGCATCGTCCAGGTGCAGCCGGACCCGGCCGATCAAACGACGATTCGCGTTACCGGACTGGCGGCTGGCGTGGCGCGCATCCACCTCACCGACGCTGGCGGCAAGACGGAAATCCATCAATGGGGGCGGAGCCGCTAATAGTGCTGCTTCCAGGCACTGTTTGCCTGTGGGTCACGATTCCAATCGTGACAGGCGGGGAAGCTTGTCACGATTGGAATCGTGACCCACGGGCCAGAGGTCGCTTGACTTGACACTACCCGCAAGAAAATCGCCCGCCGCCGCGAGACACAGTGGCAGCCGCCGGGCACTTCGTATATCTTTCTCCTGAGCAGGCCGCCGCCGGCATACGCGCGGGCGGCGTCGCTCCTGCCCGTCGTCGAGGTGAACCACTCGGTCAAGGGAGTTGCCGTGCCCACTCTGCGCTTGCTGCCGGCGGGAAGCCGACCCGCCGAGCAGACCGGCGAGTTACTCTGTTGTGCCTACACCGCCGATGGGGCCTTCCTCCTCACGGGCGGCTGGGATGGGCACCTGCGCCTCTGGGAGACCGGCAACGGCTCGCACGTCACGGCTTTCCGGGCGAGCGAGAAGCCGGTCGCCGCTTGCGCGACCTCCCCCGACGGCAAAAACCTGGTCTCCGGTTCCCTCGAAGGCATGCTGACGGTCTGGGACGCCCTGACCCACCAGCAGAAAGTCAACTTCCTGGCGCACACCCGGCCGATCTCCGGGATTCAGTACGGCTA
>JAGVLI010000138.1 GCA_020054355.1 Planctomycetales bacterium
CGACGATTTGCCCCTTGGGGCGGCGGTGCAGACTGATGCCGCTGGCCAGGTTCTTCAACGCCACCGAGAGGTCTTCCAGCCGGACCGGCCGGTCCAGCAAGGATTTCGCGCCCAGGCGGAACGCCTGCACCAGCAGGTCCGGCCGGCTGCTGGTCACGATCAACGGCATGCGCGGGAATACGATGTTGAGCTGGCCGACCAGTTGCAGGGCCAGCGCCGGGTCGGAGTCGAGGCCGACGATCGCGCCGTCCGGTTTGCTGTCCTGAAGCAGCTGCAAGGCCAGCTCATACTGCGGGCAATCCGTCTCCAGGAAAGCCCAATCCATCCCGGTCATCAGGCTGCGGACATGCTCCCGGTCGCGCGCTGACGGATCGACGATCGCCACTCGGGACATGTCGTTTCCCCTGACACCTGCCCGATCGGCCGACCGCCTAGCGGGGGGATGTGCCGGGCGCGGACCTGGCGGCCGTCACGAGGCCGGATGACTGGAGCAACTGATCCACGGTGACGTCAAACGCCGACGCCAGCGCGATCAGGGCTTGCAACCGGGGTTCGCGGGCGCCCGTCTCCCAGTTCTGGTAGGTGCGGAACGACACGCCCGCTTTCTGGGCCATTTCCAACTGGGTCAAGCCGGCGCGGACGCGCATCGCCTTCAGGTTTGTCTTGAAGTTCATGACGATCGGCCAACGGGGCATCACTCATCTTTCAAATCTACGTCAGTTGAGTGTGCAATGCAAACGATTGCCGAAGCCCGCTGAACCGAAAAGCAACCAGGCAGCGGGGCTGGACGGGCCCCGCTGCCTGGTTGCTTCATTAGAGGGTAGGACGGTGTCGGGTTATTTGCCGGCTGCCAGACCGAAATCGCCCTTCAAGTTTCGCAGCGAGCTGTGAATGTGGTTGGCCGGATTCTTGTAGCCGTCGGCTTGCTCGTTGATGAACTCGATAATGAAGGTCGGCCCCTGGACGCGGTAGGTATACGGCTTACCCTGCTCGCCTGGAGTCCCGCTCAGGGCAAAATAAACCTTGTCCAGCCCGGCCTGCTTTACTTCCGCCAGCTGGGCCGCCGCCACGTCGGGGGCCATGCGGTGGGCATAACCTTCGACAATCTTCCCGAGCAGCGCCTTTTGCTTGTCGTTCATCTTCTCGCCGGCCAGGCCCACGGGGTCGCCGCCCTTATGCACGGCGGTCCTGGCGGCAGGCTCGCCGAAGCCCTTGGCCTGCACGACGACTTTTTTCTGGTCGGCCGAGAGCGCGTCAAAAAGTTCCTTCGCGGGCAGTTCTGCTTCCGGCAGCGTGCGCAGGCCCTTCTTGTCGCCATTCTGCGCCACCGCCGGGTTGGCGCCGAAGAACGCCGGCGTGGCCGAGACGATCGCGCCCTTGTCCATCGTGAAGTTCAGCGACAGGTGATGCCCTTCCACGCGCCAGCCCCACTGTCCGGTCTTCGACGGCGTGCCGAAGACGCTGACGAAGTACCAGCCCGGATTGCGCGTCGGCCCGCTGCCCTTCTCGGCATCCAGCAGGATGCCTTCCAGGCTCATGATGGTGGTGGCCTTGTTGAAGCCGTCCATGCCCGCGCCGGCCCGGAGGATTTCCAGCGCGGCTTCCTTCTGCTCCTTGCTCATTTCTTCGAGGGACAGGCCCTTGCGCGTCGATTTCTTGTCCTTTTCCAGCGGAACGAAGTGCCAGTTCAGCCGTTCCTTGTCGTCGAAAGCGAAGGTCGCCTTGGCTTTTTGCTCGGCGTTCAGCACCGCCAGGAACTTCTCGGCGGCGGCGGTCATCTTGGTGCCCGAGGTCTCCGTGGCCTGGTTTACGTAGGCGACGCCCGTCAACACGGCGAGCGCGACCAGCGACAGGACTAAGCGCGTCAATTTCATGGCATGCCCCCTGGGTCGGTAGGGTCCGCTGTGCGGACCGTTTTTTCGCAAGGTCCGCACAGCGGACCCTACACTTTTACTAAATAGCGATCCAGCGCGTCCAGGACCAGCTTGCGCATCTCCGGCGTTTCCTCGTGGCCGCAATCGAACAGTTCGATCCGGCAGTCTTCCTTCTTGCCGAATCGCTCGTAGAGCGGCAAGACGTGATCGCGAATCCGCTCGACTCCCGCGGGCGGCGTCAGCAGGTCCTTACGGCCGTTCAGGCTGAGCCGGGGCCGGGGCGCGATCAGCGCGTTGATGTCGCGCGCCTGGAAATGCTTGAGCAGCCGCGGCACGTAGTAGTAGATGCCGTGCCCTTTCAAGTTCTTGATTTTGATGAGTTCCTCGTAATCGGTCAGGCAGCAGAGATCGACGCAGAGCTTGATGCGCGGGTCCAGCGCGGCCAGCCACCAGGCTTTGGTCGCGCCCATCGACAAACCGAACGTGCCGATCCGCTGGGGATCAACCTCCGGCCGCCCGCACAGGTAATTCAGCGCCTGCCATTCGTCGAAGAGCATCATGCCGAAAAGCACCTGGCCCTGCCAAAGCATGTGCTTGAAGGCGTCCATTTCACCCGTGCGGCCGTCCGGATCGCGCTGGCGCTTGCCGAAACACCAGCTGTCGATGGCCAGCGTGACGATGCCTTTCTCGGCACAAACCGGAGCATAAGCCGGCAGCACCTTCTGCCCGGTCAGCAGTTCCTCCTTGCCGACGGGATAAGTGCCGCCGTGCCAGTGGATGTAGAGCAAGCCCGGCGCGAGCTTCTGTCGCTTGTCCGGCAGCAGCAAGTACGCAGGCACCGACTCGATGCCGTTCAGTTCCAGTTCGAGATATTCCAGGGTGTAACCGTCGCGCCGTTCGCTTTTGACGAGCTTGGCCGTCGGCGGTTTCCGCTCCGGCAAATCGCCCAGCAGCGCCCAGAGTTCCTTGCGCCGCTTGGCCTGTTCGGCTTCGAATTCGTCGCGGGAGGGGACGGCTTGCAGGGCTTCGTTCATGGCGAGGCTGGCTCCCAGGCCCAAGGCGGCGGATTGCCGCAAGAACGCACGACGGCGCATGGCGCTGCTCCGGGATGAAGACGAGCGAACAGCAGCCAGGATAATCGAGAAGCCAGTCGAAGAAAAGAGGCGGGATGGAGCCGCTTGCGGATCGACTACCGCTTGCGGTTTAGCAGAGTCAAAAAGCGGTATCGCCGTCGGTCTTCACTTCCGTCGGCCGCTTGCCCTTGACGTCGCTGGCCAGACGGAACACGAAGTCGCGCTCGCACAGCCGGATGCGGTCGCCGGCGCGCAGCA
>JAGVLI010000499.1 GCA_020054355.1 Planctomycetales bacterium
AGCCCGACGTGTGAGTCGCGACTCACACGTCGGGCTGACGCCCCGACGCTCGCCAAGAGATTCACTTCTTGAACATCGCGTGCGTCGGGTCGCCGCGCGACAGCAGATACGCCAGCAAATCCAGCACCTCGTTCTCGTTGAGTTGCTTGAGTAGGCCGTCCGGCATCAGCGAGACCGGCGAGGTCTTCACCTCTTCAATGTCGCCCTTCTTGACCTCGACCACCTTGGTCGAATCCTCGGGGTCGGTCACGATGGTCAGCACGCCGTTGACCTCGCTGACGATGCGGCCCGTGTGAATCTTGCCGCTGCTCGTGGCCACCACGGAGGCGCGGTACTGGTCCGAGATGATTTTGCTCGGCTCGATCATGGATTCGGCCAAATCCTTCAGGCTGTACCGGCCGGCCACCTGGCTGAGGTCCTGGCCCGTCGCGCCGCCTTCGCCGTTGAAGCGATGGCAGATGACGCAGCGCGCCGCCGAGAACATTTTTTGGCCGTTCTTGAAATCGCGGGCCTTCAGCTTCGGCTCGGCGTACTGCACTAACTCATCGAGCTTCCAGTCGCGGCCGGGGCCAACCGGCTTGGGCAGCTCCTTGACCTTGAACGGCTTGCGCAGGCCGGCGGCTTCGATGGCTAGACGTTCGATGTCCGTGCAATTCTCGAAGGCGTCCTTTTCCATGTTGTTGATGAAGCCCTGGTAGCTGGAACCGCCGCTCTTGCTCCGCAGGCTGCTGACGAACGTGAAGTACGCCTTGCGCTGCTCCATCGTCCAGCCGGTGCGCAAGTTGCGCAGGGCGAACGCCAGGTGATACTTTTGCAAATCCGCCGAATTGGCCAGCATCTGCGCGATCGGCGCGCCGTAACCCTTGTTGCGAGCCAGCAACTCGGCGATGTTGTCCGCCGCCGTCGGCTTGGTTTCCTGCTGCATCAGGGCCAGCGTCTTGGCCGCTGCCGTCGGCGCTTGCAGGTAGACCAGCAGGTTCGCCAGCTCGCGGTTCAGCGGGTTGGTCTTGGCGGGATAGAGGGCATCGAGCTTCTTCGCCAGCTTGGCGGCGGTGTCCTTGTCCGGTTCGCCCATGCGGATGAAGATCAGGCCGTAGTCGCGCAGCACGGCCAGCTGCTGAAATTCGGACAGCTTGTTGAAATCCAGGCCGTCCAGGGCCGCCAGCAGCTTCGGCTGCAGCGCCTTGTCGCCCTGGCGGGCCAGCGCGGTCACGCCCTCGATCAGCTTGGTCGGGTCCTTCTCGGCCAGCACCCGGTCTTGCCAGAGGTTGGCCGGCACATGCTCCAGGGCGACGCGCGCCGCGTAGCGGATGAAGCGGTCGGCGTGGCCCAGGTGCGGATAGAGGAACTCGACCGCCTTGGCCGGTTCGGGCACGGCAGTCTGATAAGCTTCGAGCTTGTGCCGCAGCTCGCGCAGCTCAGCGCCTTCCTTGTTCTTGCAATCCACGGGATCGGTCGGCTCCTTGCCGACGTAGGTGACGCGGAACAATTCGCTCTGGGCGCCGCGCCCGCCGATGGCGAAGTAGAGCGCGCCATCCGGTCCCACGGCAGCATCGGTCAAGGGCAGCGGGGTGCGCGAGACGAACTCTTCCCGCACCGCCTTGTAGGTGGCGCCGTCCGGTTCGAGGTGAAGGGCGTAAATGGTGCCAAAGGTCCAGTCGAGGATATAGAGGGCCTTCTGATATTTCGCGGGGAACTTGGCCTTGTAACCGAACTCCACGCCCACCGGGGAACCGGGGCCGATGTCGAGCAGCGGCGGCAGGCTGTCCACGTAGTAATCCGGCCACTTGCCGGTGCCGCTGCGCCAGCCGAATTCGCTGCCGCTGACCGCATGCGTCACCCGCGTCGGCCGATACCAGGGCGAACCCATGTCCCATTCCATGTCGGAATCGTAGGCGAACAGCTCGCCGTCGGCGTTGTAGGCGATGTCGTAGGCGTTGCGATAACCGCTGCTGAGCATTTCCCAGGTCTTGCCGTCCGGATCGGTCTGGGCAATCCAGCCGCCGGGCGCCAGGATGCCCCGCGCATGACCGTTGGCGTCCCACTGCCGAGGCAGCAGCAGGTCTTCGGCCCAGTTGGCGCGCAGCCGGCTGGCGTCGAGCTTTTCCGGCGGCAGGGTGTGGTTGCCCGCGACGACCACGATATGCTTGCCGTCGGGCGACAGCCGTAAGCCGTGCGGGCCGTGCTCGCCGCCGCCGCGAAACGCCTTGAGCTTCACGACTTCGTCGTACTGGTCGGTGCCCTTGGTGTCGCGCAGCCGGTACAGGCCGCTGCCAGGACCGCCGTTGACTGAGACGTACAGACTGCCGAAGGCGTGCAACATGCCCTGGGCGGCGGTCATCTTCACGTCGAGCTTTTCGACCTTGGTTTCCTCGTTGCTGCCGATCTTGGGCGGGGTGACGCGGAACAGGCCGTTCTTGTCCTGGTCGCTGGCGATCAGCCGGCCTTTGTCGTCGAAGGTGATGCACACCCACGAACCCATCTGCGGCTTGGGCACGGTGAAGAGGCGTTCGACCTGGAAGCCGGGCAGCGTCTGGAAAGCGTTGCCGGCCGTTTTCGGAGCGTCGGCGGCCGTGCCCTTGGCAAAGACGTTGTTCCAGGGAGCATCGCCAAGCTTGCCCACCTTGCTGACGGCCACCCACTTCTCCGCATCCTTCTTGTCGGCGGCTTGCCAGGTCTCGTCGGAGACGATATAGCGCCGGTCGCCGTCGGGCATCGTCTGCACTAGCTTGAGGACAAAGCCCGCGACGCCGTCGGTGTTGGTCACCTCGGCCAGCAGCACGTTCTTGTCGGACTTCAGGTGCTTTTGCACATCCACTTCGACCGGGCTTTGCCATTCGCCGGAACTCGCCACTTCCTGGCCGTTGAGGTACACGGTCATCTTGTTATCGCAGGTCGCTTTGAGCCGCGCCGCCAGCGAACCGCCGGGAAACTCTTTCCGCAGGAAGTAGCGCTGCTTCGTATCCGCGCCCCAGATCCAGAGCGGCGTCGGGCCTTTGGTAAACAGGTCTTTCTCGACGGCCGACACGGCTTTCGGCTGCGCCGCCGGGGTCTGCACCGCGGCGCTCTGGACGGCTGATTGGTGGAGCAGCGTGGCGAGCAAACCGAGCGCGGCCAGCAAGGCCAGTTGCTTTCGACAGAACCAGAACATGATCGAAGTCCTCGAATGGTCAGACCAGTGGCCGGCGATTATTCCCGATCTTCGGATCGCATGCAAGTACGTGCGGGCAGGATTGGCAGTTCGCGGGGGTAATTGGTGAACGATGCTCCACATCTTAGCACGGCGGGAAGCGACGTGAAAGCAGGTAGCCGGTAATCGTTGCACCCCCGGCATCCGTCACGATTGCGGCTGGCAGACAGCAAGCTGCGGGAGAGGCTCCCCGGTGAATTGGCCGGGACGGTGGGCCGGGAGCGCCGGCTGACCTCCAGTGTGCCAAACGGTCCCGCGGTGGGGCAAGCCCAGTCCGCTCCGACGCGCGATTTTGGCGGACAGGGTATAAAATCCCAATAAAAACACCCTGTCCGCCAGGGGGGAGAGTTGGCGGACAGGGTACAGCCCCAGGTTTCAGCACGCCGCTCCTCCGGGGCTTGGAGGATAGCAGTAGTGCTCGCAAGCATGTGGCGCCCACCCGCGCGTTCACTGCCAGCGGAACCAGCGCAGCGCGAGGACAAAGCTGCCGACGCCCCAGCCGGTCAGAATGCCGAGCCGCAGCCACTGGGCGGTCAGCGGTTGGCCTTCGAGCATCACGGCGCGCAGGGCGTCATTCAGCGCCGTCAAGGGCAACAAGCGAATGAATGGCAGCGCCACGTCGGGAAAGCGCTCGTAGGAAAAGAAGATGCCGGACAGCATCCACATCGGCAGCATGATCAGGTTCATCAAGCCCGAAACCGATTCCATGGTCTTCGCCCGGCTGGCCACCAGCAGCCCGATGCCGGCGAAGGCGAACGCTCCAAGAAACACGAGAAACACCAGGGCGACCAGGCTGCCGCGAATGACGACGCCGAAGGTCAACCAGGTGAAGCCGAGCATGATGAGCACTTCGGGGACCATGAAGCAGAGCCGGCTGATCATGATGGCGGCGAGGAATTCGCCGCGCTTCATCGGCGTGGCCAGCAGCCGTTTGAGCAGCTTGCGGATGCGCATGTCCACGATGACGAAGCCTACCCCCCACAGGCCGCCGCCCATCAGGCTCATGCCCAGCAGGCCCGGCACCAGGTAGTCGATATACCGGCTGCCCGGCTCCTGCAGTTCGTCCTCGCGGACCAGCGCGCTCTCGGCCGAAGTTGCCGGGTGGGTTAATTGCTCGTTGACCAATGACCGAGCCAGCTGGCTTTCCAGGCGCGTGGGATCGTGGAGCAAGCGATAGCGCGGCCCCGGCCCGGACAAGGGCATGACGACGGCATCGGTCTTGCCCGATTTCCAGCGGCTCAGGCAGGTGGCTTCATCGTGAACGCGAATCAGCAAGCGGTTGTCTTTCTCCAGCAGTTGCTTCACTTCGACCGCCTGCGATCCGTCCTGCACATCCACCGGAATCTGCTCGACCGGCTTGTTGCGGAAGGCGATGCCCAGGGCGACCACCATCAAGATCGGGAAGCCGTAGACCCAGAAGACCGCTTCCGGCTCGCGGTAGAACTCGCGCAGCCGGGCCAGCACCAGTTCTCGTAGCGGTGAATAGCGCCGCGCCGGCGCGGGCTGTTGCTGCTCATTCATGATTTCGGGCTTTCCTCGTCGCGCAGGTGCCGGCCGGTCAGGGCGACGAAGACGTCTTCCAGGCTGACGTGGCGCGTCACCAGGCCGCTCAGCGCCTGCCCGGTTTGCTGCAAGCGACCCAACAGGGCGGGCAAGGCGACATGCAACTCGCGCACCGCCAGCCGATACTGCCCGCTTTCCTTCTGGGCCGATTGCACCGAGGGCAAGTCGTTCAGCGTGGCGGGGTCGAATGCGCCGTTGTCTTTCAGGGTGAACTCGATCATGTGCTCGCCGCCGAGCCGGGCGATGAGTTCCGCCGGCGAACCCAGGGCGATGACCTGGCCGTGATCCACGATGGCCACGCGGTCGCACAGCCGTTCGGCTTCGTCCATGTAATGGGTCGTCAACAGGACCGTGCGTCCCTGCGTGCGGATGTCGCGGATGATGTCCCAGAGCTGCCGGCGCGACTGCGGATCGAGTCCGGTGGTCGGCTCGTCGAGCAGCAGCAGATGTGGATCGCCGACGAGGGCGCACGCCACCGCCAGGCGCTGCCGTTGCCCGCCGGAGAGCTTGACGACCCAGGAATCGCCCTTCTCGGTCAACGCCACCCGCCGCAAGGCTTCTTCCGGTTCCAGGCCGTTCCGATAGAAGCTCCGGAAGAGCCGGATCGTCTCCCGCACGGTCAATTTGTCGGACAGCTTGGTCTCTTGCAGCGAGATGCCGATGCGCTGGCGAATGGTATCATCGTCCTCGCCCCGGCCCCAGTGCCGGCCGAGCACGGCTACTTCACCGGAAGTCGGCGCGAGCAAGCCTTCGATAATCTCGATGGTGGTGGTCTTGCCAGCGCCGTTCGGTCCCAGCAGGCCGAAGCACTCGCCTTCGAGCACAGCCAGGTTCAGACCGCGCACGGCCTCGACCGGCGGCTTGCCGTCGTAGGTCTTGACGAGGTTTTCGCAATGGATCACGGCATTCAAGTTTCTTGGCCCTGACGAACTGATTCAAGGTTAGAATAGGGCAAGATGGTTATTTGTCTGCGGTTGCGTTCCGCCAGAGCAGCGTTGCTTGCGGAAGTTCGGCTACCCATTTCCATAGCACGGCAAATCAACGGAATGCGTCTTTGGGGGCATCAGCGATGAACGATCGCGAGATAATTGCAAAGCTGCTGGCCGAGAAGCATTATCACATTGAACCGTCGATCACCGAAATCCACACCATCCACTCAGGCACCCTGTCTCAGCCGCCGCAGTTGGAACCAATCAAGCTGCTGGAGGTGAACCCCAATACCGTGGCTTCCGGCATCCTGCCGCTGTGGTTCGATGCGGTCCCAGCCAGCGGAATCCCATATCCATCGGTAATTATCGAAGTGACGCCGGGCGAGTACGAGCAAATCAGGCGGAACGAACTGAAGCTCCCGGACGGGTGGTTGCTGGGTCAGCCAATTCCCAGGCCCGAACTGGAGAGCAGCAGCCCATGACGCCCAGCGCGAAGAATTGGGGGTATGCGTTCGCCAAACAGGCGATGGCGGATTTTGAGACCTGGATCGCGCTTCAAGGCTTTGAGAAAATCCCCTCTTGCCAGAAGCTGCATTTTCTGCAAATGGCTTGCGAGAAGATCTGTAAAGCCCATCTCTGCAAGCTGCCCGGCGCCAAGCCCGAGGATTTTCAATCGAGCCATGCCTTCATCGCGAAAGTTCTCGCGATCGTTGTTCGGCAGCAACTATCGGAGACGCCCAATCCGCCAAAGAACGCACGTTTCCTCGCGAGTCGCTGCGGACACCTTGCACGCGAGATTGAGTTGCTCCACCCCTCCGTGCAGGATGGTGGGCGACGACCGGACAATTGCGAATACCCCTGGAATCAGGGCAATCTTCTGTACATTCCGTGCGAATGGTCCTTTCCGAGCTTGAATTTGCTGGAGGAGCCAGCCGGGCGGACCCTGCTGAAGCTGATTCACTCGGCGATCGGGCGTTTGCTGGTGCCAGCAGAATAGATTGCTTTCGCGGGCACTTGCCGGGATTTGGAATCTCCGCTGCCTCCTCCCTGCACTATAAGGAGTTCGTGCCTGCCCGCCCGACCCCAACAACCCCACGGTGACGCTATGGCCTGCCGCGTGGAACCAGCCAGTTTCCTTCGCAGAGTAATCGGTGTCGCAGCAATGCTCTGCTGCGGTCTGCTCCCGACCGCGGACCTCGGCTCGCAGGAGAAGCCCAAGCAGGAGAAGATTCCCATCATCCTCGATTGCGACATCGGCACCGATATCGACGATACCTTCGCCCTCGCCCTGGCGGTCCTCAGCCCGGAACTGGACCTGCGCGGCGTGACGTCCGTGAGCGGCGACACCAAGGCACGGGCCTTGATGTGCTGCCGGCTGCTGACCGCCGCCGACCGCCGCGAGGTGCCCGTGGCCATCGGGGAGGCGGAGAAGCCGCCCCAGCCGTTGCGCGGCTGGCAAGGGCAGTACGTCCACCATCCAGCGGTGCTCTCCAAGCGCACCGCCCAGCCGATCAAGGAAGCCGCCGTCGAGTTCATGTACGCGAAGCTCAAGGCCGAGCCGGGCAAGATCACCCTGGTCGCCGTCGGGCCGTTGAGCAATATCGCCCAGCTGCTCACGGAGCATCCCGATTGCAAGCCGTGGATCAAGCGGCTGGTCATCATGGGCGGCTCGGTGCGCGTGGGCTACAACAACAAGCCGCCCATCCAGGCCGAGTTCAACATCCGCGCCGATCCCAAAGCGGCTCAGGTCGTGTTCCGGTCGGGCGTGCCGCTGACCGTGGCCCCGCTCGACGCCACCACCATGCTGAAGCTGGACCCCGCGATGCTCGCGCGCATCTTCAGCGCCCGTTCCAATCTTACCCAGCAAGTCGAATGCCTCTGGCAGCTCTGGGACCAGAAATCAGCGCCGATCATGTTCGATCCGGTCGCCGTGACGCTTGCGTTCAACGAGAGCTTCTGCAAGCTCGAAGACCTGCACATCGAAGTGGACGACAAGGGTTTTACCCGCGAGGGCGATGGCAAGGGCAAGCCGAATGCCCGTGTGGCCACCTCGATCAAGCAGGACGACTATCTGAAGTGGTTCGTGGAGCGGTTCGCGTCACACACGCCGCAAGCCTTGCCGAAGGAACCGGGCAATCGCACGATGCCAGTCGCCCAGGGCGGTTTCCCGAACCGCGTGCATACCTTCGAGGACTACACGACCGACATCGAAAAGCGCTGGTGGATGACCGGCAAGCTGGAAACCGTCAACGTGCCGCCGGGCAGCAAACGGGCTTGCCGGGGCGTGCTGACCCAGGATTTCGACGGCAAGTCGGGCGACGTCAAGACGATGTACAACTCGGTCATCTTCAACCCGGTGCCCGGCCCGCCGATGGGCAAACAGCCGCGCCTGAGCTTCAAATACTGGCTCAAGGGCACGGATACGCTGCGCGTGCAGATTTACAGCCTGAGCAATGGCTACCACCGCTATCTCTCGCTCTCGAAGCTGCCCCAGGAGAAATGGGAATCGGCGACGGTGGATATGAGCGCCGCCCGCCGCCCCGACGGCACGGGCGGCCCGCTCTCGGAGAACGAACGCATCGATGACATTCAGTTCTACGTCGATCCCCGCGCCGAACTGTTGATCGACGACATCGTGCTTTACGATGCCGCTTCCCAGGAAGAGAAACGGCCGTTCCCGAAGTCGATCCAGTTCACCGGCTGGTTCGACAGCGGCAAGCAAGGCAAGGAATGGCCGGGCACTTATGACATCGCCGAAAAGAAGGGCTTCTTCTGGAATGCGGCGAAGTCCGTCAATATCCCGGAACTGGGCGGCCCGGCCATTCGTCTGAACTTGCGCGGCGAACGTCCGGTGGGCGAAGCCGCTCACCTGTTCTTCCGGTATCAGCTTGCCGGCGGCGATTCCCTGCGCATCGCGCTGGTGAACCGCACCGCCAAGGAAACCCAGGTGGTCGAATTGAAGGGTTTGACCAAGGACAAGTGGAGCGAGGCCACGGTGGATTTCAGCGATGCCAAGCCGAAAAAGCCGCAGCCCGGCGACCAGGTGGATGAACTGCACTTCCTGTTGCCGCAGGGGGCCGAGCTGCTGCTCGACGATGTACTGCTCTACGAGCCGGGAACGAAATAGGAAACCGCAACGGTGAAAGGAAACTTGCCATGAGTTTAAGCAGCAATCCGTGGAATTCCTGGCTCTGTCTGCTGGCGTCCGTCCTCTTGCTACCCGGTTGCCAGTCGGCCAGCGACTCCGCCAAGGACTCGGGCAAGCCGGTCATCGCCCTCATCATGAAGTCACTGGCTAACGAGTTCTTCTTGACGATGGAGCAGGGCGCGAAGGAACATCAGCAGAAGAACACCGCCGATTACACTCTCATCACCAATGGCATCAAGGACGAACTGGACGTCTCCCGGCAAGTCGATCTCGTCGAGCAGATGATCGCCCAGCGGGTCAATGCCATCGTCATCGCGCCGGCCGACTCGAAGGCCTTGGTGGCGGTCTGCAAGAAAGCCCAGGAGGCCGGTATCGTCGTCATCAACATCGATAACAAGTTCGATGCCGAGGTGCTGGCGGCCCAGAATGTCAAGATTCCCTTCATCGGGCCGGACAACCGCAAGGGCGCGCAGCTGGCCGGCGAACAACTGGTGAAGAAGCTGACAGCGGGCGACAAGGTGGCCATCGTCGAAGGAGTGCCCAGCGCGTTCAACGCTCAGCAACGGAAGCTCGGCTTCGAGGATGCGCTGAAAGCGGGCAAGCTGACCATCGCCAATTCGCAGTCCGCCGGCTGGGAAATGAGCAAGGCCAACCAGGTGGTCTCGGCGATGATCGCCGAGCAGCCCGACCTGAAAGCCATCTGCTGCGCCAACGACAGCATGGCCCTGGGCGCCGTGGCCGCGCTCAAGGAAGCGGGCAAGTCGGACCAGGTGCTGGTCATCGGTTTCGACAACATCTCCGCCGTGCGGCAGCTGGTCAAGGAAGGCAAGGTGCTGGCCACCGTCGATCAGCATGGCGACCAGCTGGCGGTCTTCGGCATCGAATACGCATTGGAAATCCTGCGCAAGAAAGCCACTCCTGCGGATCGGGAAACGCCCGTGGACCTGATCACCGCCGACAAATTGAAGTGATCCGGCGCTGCTGAGGTCAAAAGAAAGTGAATAGCTGACAGCTATCAGCTGATAGCTGTCAGCTATTGGTTTTCGGTTCGAGCATGCAAATCTGGCAACGAGGCAATCCATGTCGGCCGCTGACAGCCTCCTCGTCGTTGCCGGGCTGGGAAAATCCTACACCGTGCCAGTGCTGCACGATGTCCACTTCGACCTCCGGGCCGGCGAAGTCCATGCCCTGGTCGGTGAAAACGGAGCGGGGAAAAGCACACTCTGCCGGATTATTTCCGGCCGCGTGCAGTCCGATACCGGTACCATGCGGTTGCGCGGCCAACTTTATTCGCCAGGCAATCCGCGCGCTGCCGAGGATGCCGGCGTCCGCATGGTCATGCAGGAACTGAACCTGATCGGCAACCTCAGCATTGCCGAGAACATCTTCCTGAACCGGCTGCCGAGCCGCTGGGGCTGGATAGACTATCGCCGGCTGCACAAAGACGCTCGCCGCGTCATGGCCCTGGTGGGGCTGGAGCACCTCGAACCTTCCCGATTGGTAAACACGCTCGGCGTCGGTCAGCAGCAACTCGTCGAGATCGCGGCCGCGCTATCGCGGCGCTGCGATGTGCTGATCCTCGACGAGCCTACGGCAGCCTTGACCGACACCGAAACAGCATTGCTTTTCAGTCAGATCGACCAGCTGCGTTCGGCGGGGACGGGAATTATCTACATTTCGCACCGCATGGAGGAGATTCAACGCATCGCCGACCGCATTACCGTCCTGCGGGATGGGCGGATCGTCGCCACGCATCCG
>JAGVLI010001025.1 GCA_020054355.1 Planctomycetales bacterium
CGAGCATTGGCTCGACGCCGGCCGCGTGCGTGCCTGGCAAGTTGTGGGTTACGCCGTGATGGCGTCCGGCTCGACCTGTTCCTGATCGCGCTTGCCCATCTCTTCGTGGACCACTGGATGCCAATCGGGACGGCGGGAACTCGGCGGGGCATAGTTTTCGCGCGCCCAGCGCCGCAGCCTCAATTCCTCAATCAGGTCCAGCTCCACCAAACCGCTACTCATGGTGAGTCGCCCTTTCCTTCACTAGAAAACAGGACTCCAGCCACATTGCCAAAGAATTAGTCAATGAGTATATCGACCCGCTTGTGGGGTGCAACAAAGTTTTTACGCTTCCCGTTGGAGTCGGCAAGGGAGCGGCGAACGCGCGCCAGGGGTGTTCGGCACGACGGCTAGAGCAGGCGCGGATGGGATGCAGGCATTTCTCGGCGCTCGTGGCGTGCGCGGCACGCCGGGCAACCTCCGCACCAGCAGTATACCCGGCTCCGTCGTGCCCGCTTACTCCGCTGCGCTGCGTGCGCGGCTCTTACTCCGCTGCGCTGCGTGCGCGGCTCGGACTTCAGCAATACCCGCATCCGGACGTTCAGCGCTTATTCTTCTCCAAGCTGCGCTGATAGGCTTGCCGGCCGCAGCCGGCCGCGCCGATAAATCCCGCATGACTGCCGAGCAGCGCATAGCGAATTTCCGTCTTCTCCGCTGGCACCGGAAAGGCCAGCTCGCGGACGTAATGGCGGATGCGCTGAATGAAGGGTTCGCCCGCCGCCGTCATGCCGCCGGCGAACGCCACCATGTCCGGGTCGATGCTGTGCAGCATGTTGGTCGTGCCGACCGCCAGGTAGAACGCCGTCTGGTCCACCAGCTGCCGGGCTAGTTCGTCGCCCTGGTCCGCCACGGTGAACACGTCCTTCGCGGTCAATTCGCCCTTCGTGCGGCACACGCCATGCAGCGCGGACTTGCTGTCGGTTTGCAGGGCCTCGTAGGTGCGTTTGACGACGGACGACGCGCTGGCATACGCTTCCAGACAGCCGCGCCGGTCGCAGCCGCACAGCCGGGGATTGGTCATCTCGATCTTCATGTGGCCCAGTTCGCCGCCGTGGCTGTGCCGCCCTTCCAGGATGCGGTCGTCGATGATGATGCCGCCGCCGATGCCGGTGCCCAGCGTGAACAGCACCATGCTCTGCACGTCCTTGCCGGCGCCGACCCAGAATTCGCCGTAGGCGGCGGCGTTGGCGTCGTTCTGGAAAGCCGTCGGCAGCCCGAAGACCTTTTCGATATGCTTCCGCACCTGCACGTTGCGCCAGGGCTTGAGGTTGGGCGGATCGAGGATGATGCCGGCGGCAATGTCCATCGTGCCCGGCGTGGCCACGCCGATGGCGGCGATCTGGTCCAGCGTCAGCTTGGCCTCGGAGACCGCCAGCCGGATGGTCTCGCACATCCGCTCCAGGCCGAGTTCCTGGCCGCGCTCCGGCTCGGTCGGCAGGTTGACCGGCTCCGCTACTGGCTGGCCGGCATCGTCCACCACCCCCGCCTTCATGGTGGTGCCGCCTACATCCAGACCGACGAAGTGCAATGCGTTTTTCATGGCGTCCAATTCTTGATGGCACGGCCCGCGGATGCAATCGGCAAATCCGAAAAATCCCGCAAGGCCGATGGTAGGTCAGGCTTTCCAGCCTGACCATCATGCTCCAACGCGGATCGGTTTAGTGTCAGGCTGGAAAGCCTGACCTACCAACGCGGCCGACCGTGCCAATTCTCATTTTACTCCTTGGCCCGCGACTGTCCGGGGAGTATCTTCTCCTCCATCGCGAATCATCTCAGTCACTCGATTAGGAGCATCCCGACCGTGTCGCTTTCTCCCACGCTCAACGAACGGGCGAACCGTCTGGCGGACGTCATGGCGCAGAATGCTTCCTTCCTGAAGGTCGCGGTGACGCAGTCGCAGACCGGCACCCGCATCATCGACTGCGGCATCAACCTGGACGGCGGCCTGCAAGCGGGCCTGGCGATGGCCCGCATCTGCCTGGCCGGCATGGCCGACGTCTCCCTGACTCCCGGCGACATCGCCGGCTTCCCCGGTGTCACGGTCCAAGTCGCCACCGACCACCCGATCGCCGCCTGCCTGGCTTCGCAGTACGCCGGCTGGCAGATCAGCGTCGGCGACAACTTCGCGATGGGTTCCGGCCCGATGCGCGCCCACTACGGCAAGGAAGCGCTCTTCAACGAAATTCCCTATCGGGAAACCGCCCAAGCCGTCGTCGGCTGCCTGGAAACCCGCTTGCCGCCCGACCGCACCGTCATCCAGCATATCGCCGACGCCCTGAAGTTGCCGCCCGCCAAGGTCACGCTGCTGATCGCGCCGGCCTCCAGCCAGGCCGGCAACCTGCAAGTCGTCGCTCGCTCGCTGGAAACCGCGCTGCACAAACTCCACGCCCTGAAGTTCGACCTCAAGCAGATCGTCTCCGGCTTCGGCTCGGCCCCGCTGCCGCCGGTGGCCCGCAACGAAGCCCAGGCCATCGGCCGCACCAACGACGCCATTCTCTACGGCGGCCGGGTGATCCTCTGGGTCCGCGCCGACGACGACCAGCTGGCCGAGATCGGCGCCAAGGTGCCGTCGAGCACCTCGAAGGACCACGGCCAACCATTCGCGGACATTCTCTCCAAGGCCGGCCACGACTTCTACAAGATCGACCCGCTGCTCTTCAGCCCGGCGATGGTCGTCTTCCACAACCTGAAGACCGGCAAGACTCACGGCTTCGGCCGCATGGAACCCGAAGTGCTGCTGCGCTCGTTCTTCGCGTGAGGACCAGGAGCCGCGCACGCAGTAAGCGGATAATGAATCGCGCACGCAGTAAGCGGCGTTCGACAATCCGCTTACTGCGTGCGCGGCTCCTGGAGGGATAATTCATGGCGCTCGCCTATTTCATTACCTTCACAACGTATGGGACGTGGCTGCCCGGCAGCGCCAAAGGACAAGGTTCCGTGGACGCCGAACACAGTATCTACGGCACCCCGTTCGTCGAGCCCGATGCGCAACGCGAAGCAGCGGCGCGCACGGCGATGGTTCAGCCGCCGTATGTCATGCGCGCGGCGGAACGGGAAGTCGCCTGCAAGGCCATTGTGGAGCTGGCGCGGGACCGAGGCTGGCGACTCTGGGCGGTCCATGTGCGGAGCAACCACGTTCATGTCGTCGTCACCGCCGACCGCGATCCGGACCGCATGATGAGCGATATGAAGGCCCGCGCCTCGCGCGATTTGACCCGGACAGGATTCGACACCTCCGAACGCCGGCGCTGGACGCGGCACGGCAGCACGCGCCACTTGTTTCGTGAAGAGGAGGTCGAGGCCAAAATCCGGTACACGCTCGACGAGCAAGGCGAGCGCATGGCCCATTACGAGGAGCCGCGCACGCGGTAACTATGACGAGGAGCCGCGCACGGAGTAAGCGGCGTGGCGAACGCCGTTGGGCGCAGGAGCCGC
>JAGVLI010000798.1 GCA_020054355.1 Planctomycetales bacterium
ACTTTCAATCCTCCACACAGCTCATCCCCTAGTTTTTCAACACTAGTGAGTTCGGTCCTCCAGAAGGTGTTACCCTTCCTTCAACCTGGCCATGCGTAGATCACGTGGTTTCGCGTCTACCGCCACTGACTGAACGCCCTGTTCAGGCTCGCTTTCGCTTCGGCTCCGCCGCAGAACGGCTTAACCTTGCCAATGACGGTAAGTCGCCGGATCATTATGCAAAAGGCACGCCGTCAGGCATTCCCCTTGCGGGGCATAGCCCTCCGACCGCTTGTAGGCATGTGGTTTCAGGTTCAGTGTCCTCCCCTTATAGGGGTTCTTCCCATCTTTCGCTCGCGCTACTTCGTTCGCTATCGGTCGCCAGGTAGTACTTAGCCTTACGGGATGGACCCCGTGGATTCAGACTCACTTTCACGTGTTGAGTCGTACTCAGGTACCGGATCGTCAGCTTTCCCCTGCCGCGTACGGGACTATCACCCACTATGGTCGAACTTTCCAGATCGGTTCCGCTAGGGTACTTGCCTTCTAAACACCGGCCCTACAACCCCACCGGGACGAGTCCCGATGGTTTGGGCTGATCCGCTTTCGCTCGCCGCTACTGACGGAGTCGCTTTTGCTTTCCTTTCCTCCAGGTAATGAGATGTTTCAGTTCCCTGGGTTAGCCGCGTACGCCTATGGATTCAGCGCACGCTAATTCGGGTATCCCGGGATCAACACTCGTTTGACAGCTCCCCCGGGCTTATCGCAGTCTTCCACGCCCTTCATCGCCTTCTGGCGCCAAGACATCCCCCACATGCCCTTAGTAGCTTGACCGCATTGATCCTGTCCTCGATCCGACTTTCGCCCTTCGCTTGCGCTCCAGGCTGACCCGCACCGAAACCAGAATCAAGGTCGCGCCACAAACCCCCGGTTTGGTACCGTGGGCTTCGTAACGATTGATCCTTACGAATTCTCTCAGGCTCATACAGAGAATACTTTCTCAAGAAACCGCACCGAAGCTCGGCTTGCGCCTCACCCCGGCCGTTGCTTCTTGGGAAAATGCAACTCTTACCGCTGCCGAATTGTCAAAGAACCGCTAACCTGCACCAGCTCGCCAGCCCCATCGGGTCACCGGCACTCTGGTCCTGCTTTTCGTCGCCAGCGGCACTTCTCCCGAAGGATTCGCCGTCTGTTTCGACTGAGCAGGAGTCGGTCCACTCGGGCCAAGTGAAGCGACTCGCACCCAGTCCTTCCACGCTTACTCTATAGACCTAAGCCTTTGAGCATGAATCACTTAGGTAAATTTATCCTATTCGCAACCACTCTCGCTGTCAACCCGATTTTCACTCCTTTTACAAAAATTCTTGTTGTTCGCTGCTTGCCGTGTTCCGCTTCGCTTGTGGAGATGAGGGGACTCGAACCCCTGACATCCGCGTTGCAAACGCGGCGCTCTCCCAACTGAGCTACATCCCCATCGATCACTGCCCGCAGCGCTCGCCTTCGGCTCGCGGCTAAACGCTGCTGTCCCATTCGCCAATGGGTGTACTTGGATTCGAACCAAGGACCTCAGCTTTATCAGAGCTGCGCTCTAGCCAACTGAGCTATACACCCGCACGCTCGAGGCAAACAAAAAAGCCAAACCGATACAGGTTTGGCCCTATCCGATTCATCAGGGGATAGAGCGCTACCTCTTCTTGCCGTGAATGGTGCTGCTGGGATTCATGAAGCGTCGTTTCCTCGACAGACTCTGCGGGACTGAATGGGATCAGCCAGCCATCTCCGGAATTATAGGGGGGGTATGAAGACTGTCAACCGCAAAAAAAGAAACTGCGGTTCGCCGTGCGAAACCGCAAGCGCCAGCGCTCATTTCACCGCGTAGCAGACCAGCTTTTCCGTATCGCGCACGTAGAGTTTCCCCTGTGCCAGTGCGGGCGTGCTCCAGCAGCGCTTCGACGAAAAACGAAACGACGCCAGCTCCTCGTAGGCCGTCGGCGTCGCGGCCGCCAGGCAGAGCGTGCCGTTTTCGCCCAGGATGATGAGCTTCCCATCGGCCGCCAGCAGCGAGCCTTTGCCCAAGCCGCGCTTGGTCCAGGTGGGCTGGCCCGTGCGGAAATCCAGGCACTTCAGGATCGAATCGCTGAAGCCGTAGATATGCTCCCCGACCAGGATGCTGCTCGAAAAGTGGTTGCACATCTCGTTGGTTTCGTAGACCGCCTCGGCCCCGGCCGGCGTCACCTTCAGCAGCGCGCAGCCCTTGCCGTAGCTCGACGAGATGAAGACGTAGTCGCCCCGGACCAGCGGCGTCGCCGCGTTGCAGTGGTGCGCGGTTTCCCACGGAAACCGCCAGAGGAACTCGCCCGCCGGCGTCACGCTCAGCAGCGAATCCCCGCTGAAGTGCAGCAGCTGCCGACGGCCGGTCAACGTGCTCGCGAGCGGCGAGCTGTAGCCCGGCGGGTCGTCCTGGGCGTGCCAGACTGGCGTGCCATTGTATTTGTTCAGCCCCGCCAGGGCAGCACCTGCTCCACCCGGCTGCACGATGACCAGGTCGTCCACGATCAACGGCGAACTCGCCACGCCCCACTTGGGCAGCGGTGCCGCGAAGTCCGTCAGCAGGTCTTTCTTCCAGATCGGCTTGCCGTCCGTTACCGCCAGACAGTGGACCAGGCCGCCCCCGCCCACGAAATAGGCTCGCTCGCCATCCACCGCCGGCGTCGCGCGCGGACACGGCCCGTAGGTCGGATCGGTGGCGTATTTGCCGGGATAGGCCAGCCGCCAGAGTTCCTTGCCAGTGCCCGCGTCCAGGCAGACGGCGACTTCCTCGTCGCCCTCCTGGAACTGCGTGAACAGCCGGCCGTCGGCGATGGCCATGCTCGAATAGCCCAGGCCGATGGGCACGCGCCAGACCACTTCCGGCCCCTTGGGCGGCCAGGCCGATAGCAAGCCGGTTTCGCGCGAGATGCCGTCGCGGTACGGACCGCGCCACTGCGGCCAGTCGCCCTCCTGGCCCAGCGGCGGCTCGGCCACGCTGGTCAGCTTCGCTTCCTGGACTTCCTGCAACAGCTGCTGGTTGGCCTGGTATTGCAGCCGATAGGCCCGGTGATACCAGCCCAGGCCGACGAAGCAGGCGAACAGCACCGCCATCAGCCAGATCGAAGTTCGTCCCCGGCGCTGCATGGTCCCTGCTCCCCGACATTTTGTCGTTCGCCGAGCGTTTGCGTTCACTGCAAACATCGTAGGATACCTCTGAAGCCCACGCCAGGCCGCTTGCGGCTTCGCAAGCCAGGACCACCAACCATGCCCAGCGATCCCAGCCCGATTCGCGTCTCTCCCGGCCTGAGCCTCAAGCTGGCCTGGGGCGAGGAAACCATCGCCGCGCCGGGCGTGTTCAACGCCCTGGTCGCCCGCCTGGCCGAACGACTCGGCTTCAAGGCGATTTATCTCTCCGGCGCGGCCTTGTCGGCCTCCCTGGGCCTGCCCGACATCGGCCTGGTCAGCGTCACCGAGTTCGTCGAGGAAGCCCGCAAGATCACCGCCGTCTGTGCCCTGCCGTTGATCTGCGACGCCGACACCGGCTTCGGCGAGGCCCTGCACGTCGAACGCACCGTCCAGCTCTTCGAGACGGCGGGCGTGGCAGGCATCCATCTCGAAGACCAAATGCTGCCGAAGCGCTGCGGACACCTCTCCGGCAAGCAGCTGGTCGAACCCCAGGCGATGGCGGCGAAGCTCCGTGCTGCCGTCGCGGCCCGCGAGGATGCCGACTTCGTCATCATCGCCCGCACCGATGCCCGCGGCGTCACCGGCTTCGACGATGCCGTCCAGCGGGCGCACCTCTACCTCGAAGCCGGCGCGGACGCCATCTTCCCCGAAGCCCTGGAAAACGAGGCGGAATTCCAGGCGTTCGCCCACGCCGTGAAGGCGCCCTTGCTGGCCAACATGACCGAGTTCGGCAAGAGTCCCAACCTCGACCGCGCCCGGCTGGACGAGTTGGGCTACCGCCTGGTGATCTATCCCGTGACCGCCTTCCGTGCAGCGCTGCGGGCCGCCGAGGAAACCCTGCTCGACATCCGCGACAAGGGCCATCAGCGCGATAAAATTCCCCAGATGCTGACGCGGAAGGAACTTTACGAACTGCTGGACTATACCGGCTACGAAGACCGCGATCGGCACTATTTCGGCTGATTTTTCATCGTCTATGTTTAGCCGCGAGCCGGAGGCGAGCGCTCGCGTCCCCAGCGCTCGCCTCCGGCTC
>JAGVLI010000632.1 GCA_020054355.1 Planctomycetales bacterium
TAGCGCCAGTCGCTGGCTGTGCCAACAGCGGGCTAACGCCCGCCGCTCGCCTCGTTCGTCGTACCGCCAACAACTCACTGCTCACCCTGCAACGTCAGCTGCTTCTCCGCTTTCTGTCTGGCATACGCTTCCTTGCACGCCGCATACGCTTCCTCCAGCGCCGATTGCTTGATCGGCTTCTGCTGGGCATCCACCGCATGCTTGACGACCAGGGTCCGCGGCGCGATCAGGCCCGCCAGATCGGGCAGGTCGTAGACTTGCAAAGCGCCGGGCACCACGTTGGTGAGCTGGCCATAGGTGGTCGGCGTGCGTGCCACCGCGGACCACGACACCAGGCCACGGTCGATGGTCACATGCTTGATTCGATTATCCAGGGCGGCGGCGTGCAGCGCGATGGGACCGCAGAGGCCGACGCCGATCAGGCGAATCTCGGCCTTCGCGGTCGTGGTATGCTGAGCGACTGCCTCGATCACGGCCAACAAGTCGTAGAGCCGTTGACCCAGCAGCGGCCGATTGAGGTGAATGCCGATGAACGCTTCGCGGTAGTCGTGACCGAAGAACGTCGCCCGGTTGGGCAGCGGCGCGGGTGCCGTTTCGCCCAGGCCGCGCAGGTCGAGTGACACCACGCGATTGCCTGCCTTGACCAATTCCTGGAGCAGCGCGCTGTCCGCCGCCTTGCCTTGCTCGTGGACGACGATGACCACGGGTTCCGTGCCGATGACTTTCATCGGCATCAGCGACAGTGCTGGCACCGAGATGCCGGCTTCGGTTTGCAGCACGAGTTTATCCAGCACGGTCGTGCCCAGCAGTCCGCCGCCCTGGTCCTTGGACAATCCCGGCTTGATCGAACTGGGCAATCCCACCAGCCGGCGCACTTCCTTCAGCACGTCCTCGGGCTTGTTGCCCGCGAAAAACTTCGCCCGTTGCCCGGCCAGTTGCCGGTCGCGCTCGGCGGTGAATTCGAACGCCGAGCGGCCTTTCAGGTCTTCCAGCACCTGGCCGGTGCGGGTGCAGCGCAGCTCCTCATCCTTCAGCGTCGGCAGCTCGCCTTCCGTCACCGGCTCATCGATGCCCAGCAGCCAGCGGCGCATGAAGCGGAGCATGGCTTCGCGCTGCTGCTTGGGGTAGGCGTGCTTGGTGTTGTACTCGAAGAGATCGACGCGCTCGCCGAAGCCCGCCACGCCGTACAGTTGCTTGGCTTCGCGGAAGCTGGTCCAGGTGCCCTGGATGTCGAAGAAATCCTGGGTGGCGGCCAGGATCAGCGTCGGCCGGGGGGCGCGCATCGTCACGTAATCGGCATGGTCCATGCCGAACGCGACCTGACCGGGGATGTTCTGCTCGCCGTCTTGCGGTCCCAGCGTGGCGAACAGGCGTTCCAGCGACGTGATGTAGCACGAGGGCGCTGCCGCCGCCACGCGGTCGTCCAGGGCCATCAGGTACGAGGTCATGGTGCCGCCGCCAGAGCTGCCGGTGACGCCGATTTTCTTCGCGTCGATTTCCGGCCGGCTGCACAGGTAGTCGATGCTGCGGATGCCGTCCCAGACGCGATAACTCGCGGTACACCGGCCGACCAGCATCGCGCCGACGCCCACCAGGGTATGTTCGTTCGTGCTGTTGGTGAACGGTTTGCCCGGCGGTTCCAGCAGCTGATAGCGCTCCCCCTGGCCGATGGGATCGAAGCTCAGCGAGGCGATGCCATTCTTCGCCAGCAGGACGCAGTGGCGTTGATAGCCGATCTTGCCATTGGTCGTATGGCCGCACGGCACCAGCACGGCGGCAAACGGCCCCTTGCCTTCGGGCAGATACAGGTTGGCGGTGACATGATGGTTCGGTCGGCTTTCGTAGATGACCCGTTCGACGCGGAAGCCGTCCTGCTTGGAAGTCCCCACGACCTGGGCGTTCAGCGGGGTCTTTTCGGGAAAGCCGCCCAGCGCCTGAATGAACTTCTGGCGCAATTCATCCTGCCGTTTCTTCAGCGCTTCCGCCGTCTGAATGCCGGCAATGGTTTGTCGCCGGGCGTCGAACGCGGCCTTCGTTTGCTGCGTGTGAAACTCGGCGAGCATGCGGCGCGGCGGCACGCCATTCGGCTCGGTCTTGAGCACGGTGACGTCGTCGGCCGCACGGGTGGCAACATCGGCCCAGAGGCAGAGCAATGCGATACAGGGGAACCAGAGCTGGCGTGGCATGGTGGAGGCTCCTACGCAGGAAGGAGAGCGATTAACGGCGTCAATGCTACCGCGCGATGCGCCGTAAACCCAGCAGTTTGGCGGGAATCACTCAAGAGTTGTGTAATTGGGAAAGAGCGGCGCAACGAAAACTGCCGGACGTTGCCGTCCGGCAGTAGCGGAGTTGCTTCGGTTTCGCGGTTCAGCGCTTCTCGGCCGACAGCTTGCTGACGGCCACACTGTAGTCCGCCAGTGCGCGGTGCAAAGCGCCATAGGCCGACTCGTCGCCCGGGGTCGCCGGGGCGAACTTCAGGCCATGCTTGGTCATGTGCTGGATCAGGTCGGCCACGCTGCCGGCCTTGAGCTTGAACTTGCCGTTGGCGAAGTCGCCGGCGTTCGGTTCGCGCAGCGCCCGCAGGCCATCGTTCAGCTGGCCCAGGTAGCGCTTGCTTTCGCTGTAGTCCGCGAACGGCAGGTCGCCGACTTGCGCCAGCAGCAGCTTCTGCAAGCGCTCGGAGGATTTCTCCAATTCCTTGACCGTGTTCGGGTCCACGGGGCCTTTCTTCGCCTGCTCGAAGGCTTCCTTCGCCCGGCGCTGCAACTGGTCGCGCAGCTCCTGGCTCTCCGCGGCCGGCTTGAGGTCGAGCAAAGCGGTGGGCCAGCTCAGGTTGCCCTCGTTCTTGAGCAGGCCGAAATTGATGCCGCCCTTGCCGGTGTTGAGGTTGATCTTGTTCAGCAGCTCTTCATCCAGCGGGATGTTCGGCCCTTGCCCCTGTGGCGGCAGGGTCGCCGCACTTTGCAGCAGCACGTTGAGCGATTGGCCCGACCAAAGCTCCGTCACCGGCGGATCGTTCAGGGCGCGCTGCAGCTGCTGCTGGGCGTCGCGGGCGCGCTCCTGTTCCAGCGTGGGCAGGTTCTCGCGTTCCCAGAGCCATTCCTGCAGGGCTGCACGCTTATTGGCCAGCTTGGCGCGCTTCACGTCTTCTTTCGCCATGTAGGCTTGCTCGACCGTCACCAGGTATCGGCCCTGCGCGTCGATGACGGCGGCGGTGCCCTTGAGGTAGCCGCCATAGGGATCGGCGGTGCTGTACAAGTACGGGTCCGCGCCATAGGCGGCGCTGCTCATCGTGGCCGCCCCGTAGGGACTGGTGAGCAGGCTGGTGAGCGGGTTGATCCCGGGCAACAGCGGCGAGACGCCCGGATAGAAACCGACGCCACCCAATCCGGCGTGGGCTCGACCGCTTACCCCGCCGCCGAAGCGCGTCGCGCCGCCGGCAAAAAAACGACAATCGGCGGCTTGCGGCACCACGCTGCCGATCGTCAACAGAGCGAACACGGCGGCACAGAGCTGATAGTTCCGCGATTTGCACATGGCTGCATCTCCGCGTTTGGAAATGATGGGTAGCTAGTGCCCAAATCAAGAGACCTCTTAGATCGGA
>JAGVLI010000034.1 GCA_020054355.1 Planctomycetales bacterium
AAAGAATTGCCACACCCGGCGGCAACAAGCGACCGCAAACAGGAACAGCTTGCGGTCGCTGGCCCGGTCCCAGACCAGCTCCAGCATCAGGGTTGAATCCGTGTCGCCCAGCCACTCTTGCTCCGTCATGGGCGTTCCCCCGGTTGCGATCAGTTGGCGCTGAGCCTGGCGAAATCACGCTGCTGGCCCTTCCAGCCATCGTACCGCCTGCGCGTCTCAATGAGAATCGATAAGACGGCCCCAAGTCTCAATAGGTGCTCGGCAATCTCAACAAGCAATCGCTTCGATCAACCCTTTCCCCCCGACCCGCAGCCTCCGGACGGATCGTTACGGTTTCTCGAAAATCCAGCGCCTTTTCCTCAAGTCGGTTTTGCCTCTGCTCCACCGGCGCGCAGACTTTCCAGTGCCTGGTTCGCTTGGCATCTGGTTCGCCCTGCGTGGAGATCGAGAATGAGGCTCAACATTACCTGGCGCCTGGCTGTCCTGGTTGGCGTCCTGGCCTGGCCGGGCGCTGCGGCCCAGGCAGCGCACTGCGGCGCGTGTTCGTATTCCTCCGTCTGCGTCAGCCGGGAGCAATGCTGCCTGCCGCCGGTGCGCTATCGCGTCTGCTATCAGCAGGTGGTCGAGGAACAGGCGGTCACTTGTTACCGGCCGGTGTACCGCACGGTGCTGAAGGAGTGCCGTTCCATCACCTATCGCCCCTGTTACGAGCAATGCTGGCGCGAATGCCGGACCACGGTCTGCAAGCCCGTCTGGGAACAGTACGACACCGTGCGCCGTTACACCGTTTGCCGGCCCGTTTACGAGCAGCGCATCAAGGAATGCCGGTACACGGTGCAGAAGCCGTGCTGGCAGGAATATCAGGTGCCCGTCCGCTGGACGACGCAGCATCCAGTTTACGAACAGCGAGTCAAGGAATGCCGGTACACGGTGCAAAGGCCGTGCTGGCAGGAATATCAGGTGCCCGTCCGCTGGCAGACTTGCAAGCCGGTCTACGAGACGCGCGTCCAGGAATGCCGGTACACGGTGCAGAAGCCGTGCTGGCAGGAGTATCAGGTGCCCGTCCGCTGGCAGACCTGCAAGCCTGTCTACGAGACGCATTGCCGGCAGGTGCCCGTGACCTGCTGCCGCACCGTGGTCGAGCAGCGCCAGGCGGTTTGCAAATCGTACTATTGCGAACCGGTCTGGACGGAGCAGTGCTACAAGGTCTGCTGCGGCGAATGGCGCGAGGAACGCTATTACTGCCCCGGCCCGACGACGACGCGCTGCTGCCGGACGCCGGGCACCTGGCACTTCGATCCTTGCACCTGCAAGTCGCACTACTGCCCTGGCTCGGTGGTGGCCTACCAGGTCCAATGCCCCGGCCAGTGGATGTGCAAGCGCGTCTGGGTGCCGCGCGAGGAAATCCGCACGGTGCGCTGCTGCCAGATGGTGCGGCGCGAACGCTGCCAGATCGTCAATTACAACGTCTGCAAGGTCGTGCCCTACACGGTCATGAAGACGGAGCAATACACCACTTGCCGGATGGTCGTCGAGAACCACTGCAAGCTGGTGACGTGCCGCAAGTGCGTGATGGTGCCCCAGGAGTGCGTGCGGCAGGTGCCCTACACGGTCTGCAAGATGGTCACGCAGCAACACTGCAAGATGGTGACCTGCCGTCGCTGCACCTACGTGCCGCAGGAGTGCGTGCAGCGCGTTCCGTACACGGTCTGCCGCATCGTGACGCAGGAGCATTGCCGGATGCAAACCTGCCGTAAGTGCGTGATGGTGCCCGAAGTGTGCGTGCAGCGGATTCCGTACACCGTCTGCCGGATGGTGTCGGAAGAGCGCTGTGAAACCGTGAAGTGCGTCCGCTGCAAAATGGTGGCCGAGGAGCGTTGCTACCGGGTGCCCTACACGGTGTGCAAGATGGTGCCGCAGGAATGCGTGTCGTACAAGCCGGAGACGACCTGTCATCATGAGCCGTACTGCGTGACGCGCAAGGTCTGCAAGCTGGTGCCGGTCTGCGTGCCGGTGTGCCCTTGAATCAGCGGTCCGTTTAGCCGCGAGCCGGCAGGCGAGCGCTGGAGAGCGCCCACCTGCCGGCTCGCCTTTTTTGCGTTATGCACCAGCCACGACTTGCAGTTACCGGACTGCGGGTATCACACCGGAAACCCGAAGCGCCGCCGCGCATCCTGACAGAAGTAGCCGCCGACCTCGAAAACCCGGCAAGCCCGCGGCCGCTGCTCGTAGATGCTGCAAGCGTTGATGCCGCCCGAGCAGCCGTTCAGGGCGATGCAGACTTTCGTGCCGTTCGGGTCGAGCTTGGTCGGCAGCGCTTCCAGGGTTTCCGGCGGATCACTGTCCTGAACTTGCAGCGTGAGGATCGGCAAGCCGGTGCCGCGCAGTCGCTTGATGTCTGCCTCGTTGAGCAGGACATAGCTCTGCCCCGGCGATTGCGAAGCGCAGCAAGCGCCGCAGGTCAGACAGTCGTACTGGGGAGCGTCGTTTGCCATCTTTCAGAACTCTGTGAAAGGTGTGGGCGGTTGCTATACTATCACGGCGAGCGCTCGCCGTCGGCTCGCGGCTAAACCACGAAGCGAGGTTGGAGCATGGAATCCCCCATTCGCGTCGGTGCGGTCGAGTATCTGAACACCAAGCCGTTGATCTGCGATCTGGAAAAGATCGCGCCGAACATCGAACTGGTGCTCGAAGTGCCGAGCAAGCTGGCCGACATGCTGCGCGCCCGCGAGCTTGACGTGGCCCTGATCCCGGTCGTCGAATACTTTCGCGCCGGCAACTACTCCATCGTGCCGAACCTCTCGATCGCCTCGCGCGGCCCGGTGCTGAGCGTCACGCTCTTCAGCAAGGTGCCCTGGGCGGAAATTCGCCGCGTGGCCCTGGACGAAGGTTCGCGCACGAGCGCTGCCCTGTGCCAGATTCTGCTGCGGAAACGCCACGGCGTCCAGCCGGAATTGATCCAGCTGCCGATGGACCGCAACGCGGAGGACGTCGATACCGATGCGGTGCTGCTGATCGGCGACCGGGCCATGCACGCCTGCTTGCCGGGCTTCGCTTATGCCTTCGACCTCGGGCAAGAATGGCACGACTGGGTCGGCTTGCCCTTCGTCTATGCCTTCTGGGCGGTGCGCGAGGGCGTCGATCTCGGCCCGGTGGAACCGGCCTTGCACGAGGCCAAGCGCCGCGGCCTGGACCGCATCGGTCCCATCGCCCACGACGAGGCCCCGCGCCTGGGTCTGGACGCGGGCTTCTGCCGTCGCTATTTGCAGAGTATCATCCACTTCGACCTGGGACCGCGCGAGCAGGCCGGGCTGCATCACTATTACATGCTGGCCTGCGAGCTAGGACTGGCCAAGCGCGGCGTGAATCTGGAGTTTTACCAGGCGCCGAGCTTGGTGAGGCCGTAGGGTCTTTGTCGAACAATGATTAAAGCATGAGTTTCCTTACCGCGAAGCGGTTACACTCCACAGCCCAGGGTCGCGCAGCGCACCCTGGGTTCAACGGCGAAAAAAAGGATGGCCAACCCCGAAGGGGTTGCACAAGTCCTGCCAAACGGCTTGTACAACCCCTTCGGGGTAGACAAATCCTTGTTGTCCACGTTCCCAGGGTGCGCTGCGCGACCCTGGGCTGTGGAGTGTAACCGCTTCGCGGTAAGGAATCATTCTGTGCTGAGGAATGAACTGTCAGAGTTCTTGCCGGAGTGATCCTTGAACGCCAATATCCAGCGCATTCTCGATAAAGCGACAGCCGGCGAGCGCCTGACCTTCGACGAAGGCGTCGCCCTCTTCGACTGCAAGGACCTGCTGGCCCTGGGCCGGGCCGCGGATGTCGTCTGCAAGCGGCTGCACCCGGAGCCGTACCGCACGTTCAACATCGACCGCAACGTCAACTACACCAATATCTGCGCCGCCGTCTGCGACTTCTGCGCGTTCTACCGCAAGAGCAACGATGCCGATGCGTATGTCCTGCCGCGCGAGGAACTCTACCAGAAGATCGAGGAAACCATCGCGCTGGGCGGCGATCAGATCCTCATGCAAGGCGGGCTGCACCCTAGCTACAAGCTCGACTGGTACGAAGAACTGCTTCGGGACCTGCGGACGCGCTATCCCTCGGTCAACCTGCATGCCTTCAGCCCGCCGGAAATCTGGCACTTCCACAAGCTGAACAAGCTGCCGTTGCGCGACGTGCTGCAACGGCTGAAGGCCGCTGGCCTGGGCAGCTTGCCGGGCGGCGGCGGTGAAATCCTCGTGGACCGCGTCCGCCAGGCGATGACGGTCAACAAGTGCCTGACGGATGAATGGCTGGAAGTGCATCGCGTCTGGCACGAACTGGGCGGCCGATCGACCTGCACCATGATGTTCGGCCATATCGAGACGTTGCCCGAGCGCATCGAGACCCTCGACCGCCTGCGCCGCCTCCAGGACGAAACCAAGGGCTTCACTGCCTTCATCTGCTGGACCTTCCAGCCCGAACACACCGCGATGGCGGAGGTGCATCCCGCCGGCGCCTACGAGTACCTGAAGACGCAGGCCATTGCCCGGCTCTACCTGGATAATATCCCGAACATCCAGTCTTCCTGGGTGACGCAGGGACCGAAGATCGGCCAGATGGGCCTGCTGTTCGGCGCGAACGACATGGGCAGCCTGATGATCGAGGAGAACGTGGTCTCCAAAGCCGGCACCGTCTTCCACCTGTCGCTGGACCAGATCAAGAGCGCGATTCGCGAGCTGGGCTACATCCCCCGGCAGCGGAACGTCTTTTATCAGTACATCGACGGCGAAGTGAGTGGTCAGTGGCCAGTGGCCAGTGGCCAGTGGCCACTGGCCAGTGGCCAGTGGTCAGTGGCCAGTGCCAAGAACAATGATGTGCAGACCGTCCCGCTCGGCGCGCTGCGTAACCTGTCGGTCCTCAAGTCAGCACCGGCCACCAGCCACCGGCCACCGGCCACCGACCACTGACCACCGGCCACTGACCACTGACCACTATGGTTTCTGTCGACAATCTGACCAAGTCCTTCCGCGATTCGGTGCTGGCGCTGGATCGCGTCAGCTTCGAGGTGCAGCCGGGCGAAATTTTCGGCCTGATCGGTCCCAACGGCGCGGGCAAGACCACGGCGCTGCGCATCCTCAGCACCATCCTGCAACCCACTTCCGGATCCGCCACGATTGCCGGCTTCGACATCGTCACTCACCCGGCCGAGGTCCGCCGGCGCATCGGCTTCCAGTCGGCCACCACGGGCATCTACGAGCGCATGACCGCCTGGGAAATCGTGGAGTACTTCGGCCGACTCAACGAGATGGACGATGCCACGCTCGCGCGCCGGATGGAGGAGGTCTTCGGCCAATTACAGATGAACGACTTCCGCCAGGTGCTGGGCGGACGGATGAGCACCGGCATGAAGCAGAAGGTGTCGATCGCGCGGGCCATCATTCACGACCCGCCGGTGCTGATCTTCGATGAACCGACGGCGGGCCTGGACATCCTGGTCCAGCGGGCCGTGCTGGAAACCATCAAGCACCTGCGGTCGCGCGGCCGCTGCATCCTCTTTTCCACTCATATCATGCGCGAGGTGGAACGACTCTGCGACCGGGTGGCCATCGTCCACCAGGGCAAGCTGCTTGCGTGCGGCACGCTCGAAGAGTTGCGCCAGCAGCACGAGCAGCACGACCTGGAAGAGCTGTTCTTCAAGCTGGTGACGTAGAATTGGCTTGCGAAGCCGCAAGCGGCGGGCGGCGCGCAAAAAAATCCCGCCTCCGTGCCCTTCAGTGTCGCCCATCACTGAAAAACCCGTCAGCGGGAAAGTTTGGCCTGCGGTAAGCTTCGCCGGTGTCGCCCCTCACCGATGTTGCCCGTCGCAGGCGAGTATTTAGATTGCAACCTCCGTGCCAAAGCCAAATTCGCTGTGAAATCATCGAGAATTCACAGTATTTCAGATAATTTCGCGCCCTGGCCGATTTTTTCGCCGCCGGTTTGCTTCCGGATGTGGTTCAAACGTGACCGCTGTGCGCGGTTGGTGCGCAGGGAAGTTCCAGGTCGGGGAATTTCTGCTTTCCCAGACCCCAATCCGGAGGGTTGAACAGCAACGGTCGTTCCCGGCGGCGCATTGCCGTCGCCCAGCGCAGCACCTGGCCGGCACCCAGAAACGGAATGCCCTCGGACTTCAGCCGTTGCAGGATGGGCGGGGTTCCCGCGCCGGTCCAGGCGGTCCCGGAACCGTGTTCGATGTGATACAAGCGCAACGGTTCCGTCAGCACGGTTTCCCGCGCCCCCGCGTGGTGAGCCTGGTAGCAGAGCAGCGTATCGACGTGCAGCGGAAAGACGGCAAACTCCGGATAACCGCGCACCGCGAACCAATGCTCGCGGGCCATCAGCGTGAAGTCGCCGGCGGTGCCCAGGTGGAGCGACGCTGGGCTGACGATCTTTTGCTTCTCTGAAGCACACTGCGGCAGCCAGGGAGGTTCCACCGGACCCCAAGCCCGCAGCGCCAGCAAGGGTTGCAATAACTGCCGGGCCGCCGGCAGCAACCGCCGGCCCCAGCGCACCGGCCCGAAGACGCGGAAGTTCAGCAGCCGGCCATCGTCGTCGCCCAGCCGGCCGCCCTGACGGACGTGCAGCGTGAAGCGCCGCACCGTCCCCGGTTGCCCCGGCAGGCGCAACGTCAGCGGACGCCAACCGTCCACGCGCTGCCGGCGGACCACCTGCCCCGTCTCATCGCGCACTTCCAGCACGAAAGGCCGATATGCCACGCCTGGTCCGGGTTCGAGCAGCAGGCTGAGCGATTGCCGGACCCGACCAGCGTGGGGACAGGTTTCCAACCTGTCCGACAGGTTGGAAACCTGTCCCACGGGCAGCTGAACGATTAGCTGGGCATCCTGCCCTGCCCAGCGAAATCTTCCGCCGCGACCCTGCTCCACGTCGAACCAGCCAGCGCCGAAGCGCACGCCGACTTCCTCGTCCGCGATGTCCTCGGCGGCCAGTGAGCCGTTAGCGATGGGCAGCGTCGGTAGGCCCGCCAGCTGCCAGCCCAGCTGAAACACCCGA
>JAGVLI010001075.1 GCA_020054355.1 Planctomycetales bacterium
GTGACCCAGCACCGATTTGTTCCTGGCGGGCGTGTCCGCTCGTAATACAGCGATGCCCGACCACGGTGCCCGTGACCGCCTGAACTTGCCCCGATTCCACATTCCCATTCCCGGTGGCTGCAAAATCCCGGCTTCCGTCGATCCAGACGGCACCGCGCGTGGGTGGAATCGCTTGGCGCCGCGCTCCGCTCGAGTCCGAGGAAAAACCTACCCAGCGGCGTATTGCCGACTGATTGACTGGACCGGTCCCGGCGAGGGTCCGCGAGAAACGCTTCTCCGAAGCGTCGCGAACCAACGCTGCTGATCGGCCGCTTCGGACTGGAAAACGTGCGGAGGTTCGCCGGGCCGTCCATTGAGAATCCTGGACGCGATTGAAGGGACCAGCGGGTATTCGCCGCGCCGTTTTTTTTTCGGCACCCTGCCAAGGGGAGAATACCGACCGCGACACGCGGCAGGGGCGGATGGATTTCCGCCTGACGCTGGGGGATGCCAGCGGCCCTTGCACGCTGGGGAGATGGTGCGCGCTGAGGAACGCAAAGGCCGTGCGCCAGGAGTTCGCAAGCTGGGACAGCTGGGGAGATGAACGGTTTGCCTCACCCCGTGGGGCGCACTACTTTAACACAGGATCGGCCGCCGATCCGCAATCTCGCGCTCCTCTCTTCCGGGGTCTTCCTCATGGATTTGCTGGCCCAGGTACAGGCAGGCTTTCAGGGCATCGACGCGGACGCCGCCGCCAAGCAGCAGGCGTTGAAGTCCCTGCAAAAATGGCTGACTGATGCCGAGTTCGCCGCGTACCGCCCGCAGCTGGAATGGCTCGTCCAGCAGCAGCAGTGGGCTGGCTTGCTCGACCGCTTCTACCAGATTCTGCCCTTCGGCACCGGCGGCCGGCGCGGCGCGGTCGGCATCGGCCCCAATCGCATGAACCTCTGGACGCTAGGCGCCTCGGTCCAGGGACATTGCGAATACCTCAAGGAGAAGTTTTCCGGCGGACAGGCGCTGAGCGTGGCCCTGGCCTACGACGTTCGCCAGTTCGAGGACAAGCGCAAGAACTACAATCCGGCGCTGCCCAATCCGGTCCTGCACCTGTCGTCGAAGGGTTTGGCCCAGTACGCGGCCGGCATCTACGCCGCCAATGGCATTCAGCCCATCATCCTGCCGCCGGGCAGCCAGCGCTACCTGGCCACGCCGGAGCTGTCCTTCATCATTCGCCATCTGAAGGCCCACGGCGGGCTGAATATCTCGGCCTCGCACAACCCGCCCGACGACAACGGCGGCAAGTTCTACGACGAGCGCGGCGGTCAGCCGGTGCCGCCCGACGACCAGATCATGGCCGACCTGGTGGAGCAGGTCACGACGATCAAGACGCTGGCCTTCGACGAAGCGCTGCACGCCGGCAAGGTCCGCTTGCTCGACGAAGCGCCGCACATGGGCTACATCGAGCTGTGCCGTAAGCAGAGCCTGCTGCCGCCGCCGCGCTTCGACGAAAGCCAGGTGGTCTTCACGCCGCTGCACGGCGTCGGCGGCATGACGGCCCGCGAAGTCCTGGAGCAGCAGGGGTTCCGCGTCACGCCGGTGGCGGAACAGTCTACCCCCGACGGGCAGTTCACCAACGTCACGCAAGCGCCGAACCCGGAAGTGCCCGCCTCGATGGACCGGGCGGAGAAGCTGGCGCAGTCGATTCAGGCGTACATCGTGCTGTCCACCGACCCCGACGCGGACCGTATCGGCTGCATGGTGCCGGCCGGCGCGGCCAGCGCTCCTTGGCGCTATGTGACCGGCAATGAAATCGCGATCCTGCTGACGCACTTCAAGCTGAGCAAGCTGATCGAGCAAGGTCGGCTGCCGGACTCTCCCATCGTGGTCAAGACGGATGTAACCACCTCGCTGGTGACGCGCATTGCCCATCATTTCGGCGCCCAGGTGGTGGAGAACCTGCTGGTCGGCTTCAAGTACATTGCGGATGTGATCTGGCACCTGGAGCAGAACGGCAACTACGAGGATGTGCGCGGGCGGCCGGAGGATTTCATCATCGGTGTCGAGGAGAGCCACGGCATCCTGGTGACGCCGCATATTCGCGATAAGGACGCGGCCGGGGCCGCGCTGCTCCTCGCGGAACTGGCCCTGGACCAGAAGCGCCAGGGCAAATCCGTGGCGGGGTATCTGGACCACATCTATCGCGAGTTCGGCTACTGCCGGAATGACCTGGCGAACATTGCCTTTTCGGGCATCGAGGGCAAGCAGCACATGGCCCGCATGCTCGACGGCCTGCGGGCCAAGCCGTTGACCGAAATCGGCGGACTGAAGGTGACGGGCTTCGAGGACTTGCGCGACGAGGGCGGCCGCTTCGGGCCCCTCAAGGGGGCTACCGACGCGGCTTCCCGAAACGTCCTGGTTTTCCGGCTAGGGGACCACGGCCGGATCACGCTGCGGCCCAGCGGCACCGAGCCGAAGGCCAAGGCTTACGTGGAAGTTTGTTCCCCACCCCGTCGGGACTTGCCGGCCGCCGTCCAGGAAATGCAGCAGCTGGCGAAGCGGCTTTCCGATGATTTCCTGGAGAAAGCGCTGGCGATCGTGGGCCTGAAGCCGCCCGGAAAGCAGTGAACGCCGGCAGTCCTTACAGTGAACGGAAACCATGAAACGTAGGTCAGGCTTTCCAGTCTGACTGTCAGGCTGGAAAGCCTGACCTACGTCATTGCTTCCGAACGCTCTTCGCTCGATATGAAGGAAGTTCGTAGGGTCCGCTGTGCGGACCATGAGCCGCCAAAAACCCGGTTGATCGATGGTCCGCACAGCGGACCCTACAAAAGCTATCTGACAGTCCTGATTCACGATACGAAAATAAGTGCGCAAGTTCGGGCGGCACAGGCGTTTCGACGATGAAGCGAGCAGGCTGTCCTGTTTGCCAGGCCGAGGGTTTTGCGGTAAAGCATTCACGAGAAGTATGTTAGGATGCGGGCATGACGCCCATCGTCGAGCGAGCCATGAAGAACCAAACCACCACCATCGTCGCAGCCGCCGCCCTGTGGCTGACCTGGACCGCCGCCGGCCAGGCCCAGACGCCGATGGGCCGCAACGTGGGCTGGTTCGCCTTTCGGAATGATACGGGCATTTCGATCTACGTGCAGACGGCCTCCATCGCTCCGAACGGCAAGGTCACGCCTGGAGTGCCCCAGCCGATCAATCCGCGCGGCGCCGCCTGGGAGCAGGTGGCCGGCCAGGGTCCGAAGGTCATCACGATTTTCGACGCGAAGCTACGGGTGCTGGCGCAGGGTCCGGTGAACTTCGCGGGTCAAGACCTGTACTTCTCCGTCCAGCTGGATGTCGTCGTCCGCGGCAACGAAAGGATTCCCGTCGCCAAGCTGGTGCCGATCACCGATCCGCGCCAGATGGCGGGAATGCCAGGCAAATAACGCCTGAAGCCGAAATACCAGCAGGCCCTCACCAACGTCGCGCTATGGCGTCGGTGAGGGCTTGCTTCATTCTCGGAGACTATCCAAGCAAGTAGGTCCGGCGAGCCGAGCCGGACCTGTCCGATCGGAAACCGCACGTTATTGCCAAGTCGAGGTGGCGCTCGGCTCGCGGCACCCACTCCATGTCAGGGCTTGGGGTCGCCGGCATGTCCTTAGGGCAGGGCAAGCGCGACCACCAGGAAGCACCCACCCAACAAACGACACGTTCGCTCGTTCATCTTTTGTTCCAGCGCGCGCCGACGATCTCGGCGACGTAGGCCGTATCACTATCGCGCGCCGCGGGGTTTTCGGCAATCGAGCAGTGGACGGATTCGACGGATCGGCGTCGCGGCAGCTGTTATGGACAGACCGCCGAGCAGCCAGTAAGCTGCACTTCGTCTGGAAGCTCCGGTCAAAATACTCGCCGCCGCTTGCAAAGGTATCGCTGGGCCGGTTGTATGCTATAATGGTTTTGTACCAAATGCCTCTCTCAATGCCGACGCGAACTCCGTCCCGGCCCTCGGCGGCCGGGCGACACGGATCGCCCTGAATTCGAGACCTTCTCGTGCAGCACCACCCGCACATCCCCGGTGATGAAAAGGCGATGGTCGGCCGCATCTTCCTGGGCCGCTACGAAACCGTGCGACTGCTGGGCGAAGGCGGCATGGGCCGGGTTTACCTGGCCCGCGACTTGCAGCTGCCGCGTCAGGTGGTGGTCAAGGTGATGCACGAGCACGTCGCTTCCGACTCGAAGTTCTGCGACCGCTTCAAGCGCGAAACCGACATGACGGCCCGCTTCCAGCATCCCTACGCCGTGATGCTGCACGACGCCTCCCTGAACGATCCGCAGGGACCGTGCATCATCATGGAGTACATCCGCGGGGTGACGCTGGACGAATTGCTGGTGCGCAACGCCCGACTCAGTCCGGTGCGGGTGGGCCGGTTGCTCGGCCAAATCTGCGAAGTGCTGCATGCGGCCCACGGCGAAGGCATCGTCCACCGCGACCTCAAACCGTCGAACTTGATGGTGGTCGATCCGGACACGCCTTACGAAAAGATCAAGGTCATGGATTTCGGCCTGGCCAAGATGGTGGCCGGCGACCCCAATCACAAGAAGATCACCGAGAGCCACCTGGATTTCGCGGTGGGCACGCCCGGCTACATCTGCCCCGAACTGGTGCGCGGCGAGAAAGCCGACCATCGCGGCGACCTGTATTCCGTGGGCGTCATCCTGTACGAGATGCTGTCGGGCCGGCTGCCCTTCGCGGGCGGTTCGACGATGGATGTGCTGCTGGCCCATGCCACGGAACCGCCGCCGCCCTTTTCCACGATCGCGGGCTGCGACTGGGTGCCGCCGGCCATCGAACGAGTCGTGCAAGCGTGCCTGGCCAAGGAAGCCAAGGACCGCCCCCAGACGGCGCGCGACCTGGCCGAGCGCTACGAGACGGCCTTGGCCCATCAGGAAAAGGTGATTGAGGAGGCGCTGCCGCCGGAGCATCCCCGCGCCCACCTCGGGGCTGCCTCAGCTCCGCAGGCCGCGGTCCCAGTTCGTCCATCCGTTCCGGTAATCAAACCCGACCCCAAGACGATCGTCCGTCATCTGGAAGCCTGGATGCCGGAGAAGATCGCGCTCTACAAGCTGCGCGGCTTTGTGCATGACGTCGGCGGCGAAGTGGTCGAAAGCGTGCCGGGGCGCATCCGGGTCGCGCTGGGCAGCCAGGGCACCCGGCGCAAAGGCGCGTTTTCCTGGCTGGGCATCGGTAAGGTGCCTGACATCGACATCGAACTCAGCCTGGAACAGCGCGACCCCGCCAAGACGAACCAACTTTCCATCACCGTGGTCATGCGCGTGGAAGGGAAGAACGTCAACGACGATCCGCTCTGGCATGCCCGCTGCGACCAGGTGTACTGCGATCTGCGCGCTTACTTGATGGGCAACACCGGGCCGATGTCCTGAGCGCGCCGCGAAGCCGCAAGCGGCGAGCACTACACCGACGCCCGACTCACTCCCTTCGCGATATCGACCAACTTGACGGTGCCTTCCTCCCCGCCGGTGGCGAGCAGCCGGCAATCCGGGGCGAAGGCCATTGACCAGACCGTGCCCAGACTCCCCTTCAGGCTGGCGCGCTCCTGACCGGTGGCCAGGTTCCAGAGCTTCACGGTGCCGTCGAGACTGGCGGTGGCCAGCACCCGCCCATCGGGCGATAGTGCCACGGACGTGATGCCGCCGGACATCCGGCCGGTCAGCACGCTCTTTTCCTTGCCGGTCGCCACGTCCCAGAGCTTGATGATGCTGTCGGCGCCGCCGGTGACGAGCACCTTGCCGTCCGCGGAGAAGGTCAGGGCATTGACCCGATGCAAATGACCCTTGAACGTGGCTTTCGCCTGTCCGCTGCCGACGTCCCAGAGCTTGGCCGTGCCGTCGCCGCCGCCCGTGGCGAGCAA
>JAGVLI010000269.1 GCA_020054355.1 Planctomycetales bacterium
CCGTTTGCCCGCGGCGCGCCGCTTCTCGTTCACCGCATGATGGGCCAGCACTTCCTTGCTGTGCTCCATCAAGGCGCGCAGCAGATCGCCGCCGGGGCCGCTCGGCAAATAGTCCGCCACGGGCTGGTCCGGAATGTCGTGCGGCGGCTGCGTCTTGGTCGTGGCTTCGAACGGCGCTGGCAGGCCCGCCGTCCGATAGACCAGGCAATGGCGATAGCCCACGCCCGCGTGAAACTCCATGCGGACCTTCACGTTCAGCAACTCCGGCGAATCGTACTCCCCGCCGATTACTTCGTGCAGCACCTTGACGAGCGTCTTGCCTTCCTCACTGCTGATATGGCCGGCGGTGAAATCGCGCATCAGGCCATCCTCGACGTTGACGAGGTTGCAGCGGATGGCCCAGTCATTGACGCCCAGCTGAATGCCCATCGCGGCGGCTTCGAGCGGCGACCGGCCGGTATACACCTTCGCCGGGTCGTAGCCGAACAGGCTGAGCGTGGCCACGTCGCTGGCCGGCGTCAGTCCGGCAGGCACGTTGTTGGCCCGGCCGACCACACCCGTCTGGGCGATGCGGTCCATGTTCGGCAAGCGCGCCGCTTGCAAAGGCGTCATGCCGCCCAGCGATTCCTGCGGTTCGTCCGCGCAGCCGTCGGGAATAATGATGACGTATTTCATGGCAATCCAAAGAACGACACTCGACTTGGAACGAAGCCCGAAGACTCACGAGCGGGCTGGAACCAGTGCGGTGAGAAACGACTTCAACAGATCGAATACCGAGGAATTCCAGGGGAAGTAACCCGCGCTGGCCGCTTCCCCAAGTTTCAATCCGGGTTTGTCTTGTACCGCGATATACGCATGGAATCGGGATTTCTCCGGGTTGCGCGCCGGGTGCCCTGTTGCTTTCTTCACGCAATCCAGAAAAGCAGTGATGCAGGGAATCTCCGGGCGCAGATTCACGGCTTCCCAGCAGAGCGTTTCGAGCATGCCCGCCCGATCCGGAGCCGGCAGGATCATGACCGAGACGGCGGGTTTCTTTTTCTTTACTTGCAACGGCTTGTCAGGAACCAGCAAGCGCGCACGACGCAAAGCGGTACGCACATTCTCGAACGCACTGGCGGGTGGTCCGTCCGCGTCGCGCACCACACCAAGGGACTTCACACGGTCGAATCCCGAAGCGACCGTCAGTGCTTGCAGAAACGAGCTGATGTTGTCCTTGCTCCCCGCGTTGCGGATGTCGATCTTCTCGTTCAACTGCATGTGCTTGAGCAGGGCCACGAAAAACTCTCTCATGTCGCGGCCTTCCACGACCAGCACGATGTCCAGGATGATCTGGCGGCGCAGGTCTTCCTCCGAGCCGCGCGCGGCGGCTGGGCCTGGCTCGGGGCGCGGCGTCATCGAATCTCCAGGTCGCTGTGCTGAACCACGTCGAGTGTCTCTTCGTCCAATCCCTTCGCGGCCACTGCTCCATCCTGACGTTCCAGACGAAAATAGCGGAATCCGTAATGATCCTGCATCTTGAATGCTTGGTGAGCCGTTCGGATGCACTCGAAGCTATGGGTGGTGGCGAAGATTTGCACGTCGAACAGCACAGCCGCGCTGGCAATGGCTTCCCAGACTTGTTCGAGCTTTGAATAATGGAAACCGCTGTCGATTTCGTCGATCAGCACCACGCCTTTTGGGGCCGAGGCAATCCGCAGCAAGATGGACATGAACCGATTGACGCCATCTCCCAGAATCCCCAGCGGCACCAGCCGCGCTAGCCCGACGTCTCCGAAGATCAACGTACCACCCACGCCCGTGATGGTTCGCAGCGCCTTCAAGCGCGGTTCCAGGACTTGCAATGGCTCGATGAGGTCGAAGGTCTTCTTGGCGACTTCCAGCTTGTCCAGCAATTTAGCATCTTCTTCCACTGGAGGCGCGCCGCGCGCGGCCAGGAACCAACCGGCAACCTCGGGAGGCGGTGGGGGCGGTTGTACTTCGATCTCTTTTCGGTGAATGGTCAGGTGGGCGGTTCGTTGCTGCTTCGGCGCGCTTGAGGAATAATCGGCTTGCAGAGTCTTGGAAGCGTGGCCATTGGTGCTGCCGCTGCCAGCGCCATTCTCTTGCGGTCGCAGGGCCAGGGCCGCAACCGCACTAGGTATCACCTTCAAGCGCAACCTGCGACTGGTTCGGCTTCCGACGATGCCGTCAATTTCGATAGTCCGATCGATGAGGTACTCATGAAAGTAGGAAGCCCAAACCCAGTTCGCGATTTCATCGGGATCGTCCAGGTCGGAATTTCGCAGGCCACGATGGGTGTTCAGTCGTTGCAGCAGAAAGGCGTTCGATTCACCGATCAGCAGGAAAATGGCCTCCAGTAAACACGTCTTCCCGACGTCATTGGCCCCGCCAATCAAGTTCACTCGCTCCAAGCCTTCGATTTTGAAGTCCTTGAAACAGCGGAAATTCTTGATTGATAGCGAGCGGAACATGACGGCTACCTGGAGTGGCCCCCGAACGCCTGGCTGAACCCTGGCATTTTATCAGTCCGCCACCGGATAGTATACGCTCGGCGAGGCGATGCACCCCAGGCGGTCCAGCGCCGTCACGGCCGCCCGGAACACTTCGGTCAAGGCCGTGTGCGTCATGATGACCAGCGGGACGGTGCCCTCTTCGTGGTCCTCCGGCGCTTCGTGCTGCACCACCGAGGCAATGCTGATGCGATGGTCGGCCAGGCAGCGCGTCACGTCGGCCATCACGCCCAGTCGGTCCGCGACCTGCAACCGCAGATAGAATCGGCTGCGCACCGTGGCCGACGGCCGAACCATCAGGGGCGATGGCCCGCCCGACCAGAGCTTCATGGTCTGAAATGTGCGCTGCGCCCGGCCCACCGCCAGGTCGATGACGTCGGCCACCACGGCGCTGGCCGTCGGCATTTGACCCGCGCCCCGGCCGTAAAGCAGCGTCTCGCCAACGGCATCGCCCGTGATGCGGATAGCATTGTCGGCCCCGCGCACCTGGGCCAAGAGCGTGAGATGCCGCAGCAGCACCGGCGACACGTGCAAGGCCAGCTGCCGGGAGTTTGGTTCGAGCCAGGCTTCGCCCAGCAGCTTGATGGTGTAGCCGAGTTCCTGGGCGAAACGAATATCCAGATTGTGGATGTCGGCGATGCCCCGGCGGTCGATGCCGTGGACCGGGACCGTCACGCCGAAGGCCAGCTGCGCCAGGATGGCCAGCTTGTGGGCGGCATCGGTGCCATCCACGTCGAGAGTCGGGTCGGTCTCCGCGTAGCCGCGCCGCTGGGCTTCGGCCAGGGCCTCGGCATAGCTTCGGCCCAGTTCGCTCATGCCGGTGAGGATGAAGTTGCTCGTGCCGTTGAGAATGCCTTGCAGCGACAGCACCTGATTGGCCGCCAGCGATTGCCCGAGCACGGCCACCACCGGCACCCCACCCATGACGCACG
>JAGVLI010000215.1 GCA_020054355.1 Planctomycetales bacterium
GGCGAGCGCTGGGGCGCAGCGCCCGCCTTCGGCTCGCGGCTAAACCCAGCGGTTTAGTGGTTGAACAGAAATTCCCGCGAGTTGAGCAGCACCCAGAGCAAATCCTGCACGCCTTCCTTGGGTGACGGCGCCTTGCCGATCCAGTCGAGTGCCCGCTTGGTCTCTTCCTCGGTTGGCGGCCGGGAAACCGTGACCAGGTACAGCTCTTCCACCAGGCCGGGCAACGGCTTCTTGGCGGCCAGCAGCGTGTCGATACGTCCCTTGGGATCGGCGATCTTCTTGTTGAGGAAGTCGCCGTTGAGCAAATGCAGCGCCTGGGCGATGTTCGGCTGCATGGTCCGCTCGCATTCGCAGGTGATGGCCCGCGCCGGCCGGCCGAACACGTCGAGCAGGAACGAACGCACCTTGGTATCGGGCAGCTGAATCGCCCGCGTGCCCAGGGGCAGGCCCAAGTACTTTTCGCGGGTGCCCGTGGCGAAATCGAGGGCATCGGCCATCTGCTCGGCCGTCAGCCGTTTGGTCGAAAAGCGGGTGTAATGGATGTTCTGCACATCGGCCTCGTTGCCTTCCGTGACCGCCGAGCTGAGTTGATACGCCCGCGAATTCATGATCGTCCGCAGCAGGTGCTTCAGGTCGAACTTATGTTCGGCGAAGTCCTTCGCCAGAGCGTCCAGCAATTCCGGATTGGTCGGCGGGTTGGTGGCGCGCATGTCGTCGAGCGGCTCGACAATGCCGCGACCCATCAGGTAGCCCCAGAAGCGGTTGACGATATTTCGGCTGAAGAACGGGTTTTCCTTCGCCGTCAGCCACCGGGCCAGCTTCACCCGGCGGTCGAAGGGATCGTCCATGACCGGGCCGTCGAGCGGGTGCGGCTTGACGACGTAGTTCTTGCGCGGGTGCTGGACTTCGCCGGTCGGCTGCAGGTAAATGATCGTTTCGCGTCCGAACAGCCCGAATTCCTGGCTGTTCTTCGTGCCCACCCGGCTGAAGAATGCTGCCATCCCGGAGTAGTCTTCCTGGCTCCATTTCTCGAACGGATGATGATGGCACTTGGCGCACTGCATGCGGACGCCGAGGAAAATCTGCGAGACCGTCTCGGCCCAGTCCTGGGCATTCCGGCCGATGCGGTAGAAGTTGGCGGGACCATCGCTGTAGGTGCTGCCCTCGGCGGTGATGACGTCGCGGGCGAACTCGTCCACCGGCTTGCCGTCTCGCAGGGCCGCGCGCACCCAGTTGTAAAAGCTCCACATGCCCTTGTCCTGGAGTTGGTCGCGGTCGATGCGGAGCAGGTCGCCCCATTTCAGGGTCCAGAAATCGACGAACTCCGGCCGGTTCAGCACGCGGTCGATGGCTTGCTTGCGCTTGTCCGGGGCTTTGTCCGCCAGGAACGCCTTGACGTCGGCTGGCGCGGGCAGCGTACCGATGGTGTCGAGGTGGATGCGGCGGAAGAAATCCTCGTCGCTGCAGAGCGGAGACGCCGCCAGGCCCAGGTCTTTCCACTTGGCGAGCAGTTTTTCGTCAATGAAGTTGAACACTTCCGGCGGTCGGGGCGCTTTCACCTCCTGCCCCGCGAACGGCAGTGTTACCTGCATCACAGTGGCCTGACCGCCAAACCGCACCATGATATGACTTTCGCCCCGATCCTTGACGGTGACGAGTCCTTCGGGCGTGATGACCGCCACCGAATCGTTGAGCGAATCGTACTGGGCGGTCGCGGTCACGTCTTCCTTGCGACCGTCGCCCCAGACCGCCCGCACGATAATCTGCTGCTGCTCGCCGGGAATCATCACCCGCTTGGGCGGATAGACTTCCAGCCCCGTCACGGACGGCTCGGTGCGGCCCGGTTCGGGAGTGCCGTCGGCGAGCCATTGCTTGAGGCGGTCGTAGCCAAAACCGTTGGCCTTGAGCCGTTCGCCACCGCCATGTTCCATCAGCAGCGCGGGTTTTTGCAGCAAGATGCTGCGCTCCGGATCGGAGACCACCACGCGCCGGCCCTTGGCGCTCTGCACGATCTCGGCATGATCGTAGGCTGGGTCGAAGCCGAACAGGCTGAGCTTGAAGCCGCCGCGCCCGTGCTGCGCGCCGTGGCAAGCCCCGGAGTTGCAGCCGAACTTGGTCAGGATCGGTTCGATTTCCCGCGCGAACGACACCGGCTGATCGGCCTTGGCGTTGCGCACCTTGACCGGCACCGTTGCCGTTTGCCCACCCACGGAAGCTGTCACCACGGCTTCCCCATCGCCGACGGGTCGAACAACGCCGGCCGCCGTCACCGCAGCCACTTTGTCAGCGCCGCTGGTGAACTTGACGGCGCGGCTCAGGTCCCAGCGCCGGCCGTCGGCGTACTCTCCCAGGACCACCAGCTGCTGGCTGTCCCGTGGGCCGGTCAGTTCGATTTCAGCGGGAAAGATGGCGATGGCACGCAGCGCGGCGGTGGGAGCAACGGCTTTCGGCAGCGGTTTGGCGGCCGGTTCGGCGGCGGCCAGCTGGCCCAGAAACAATGGCAAGACAAGACAGCACAGACCGGCGCGAGTCCACATGGCAGTTTTCCTCAAGCGAACGGCGGGCCAATGCAGGGTTGGCGGCAGGAAGTCGGTCGGCGACCGGGGGCATGTGGGGAGGAGTGCCGACCGGCCGTCTGGCGGAATGGTCCTATGGTGATCGAGAAGGCAGGAAGAGTCAAGGAAAAGGTCGCTGCCAACGTTTACGAACTCATCATTTTTTCATGTCCTGAAGCACGCCGGCGATGTCCTTGCCCTCGTTCCCACGCTCCGCGTGGGAACGCACTGCCTGGGCCGCTCCGCGGCGCTGCGGAAAACATGCTGCGACTGGCGCTTTGTACCGGCGACGCAGAGCGTCGCGGCAGTGCATTCCCACGCCGAGCGTGGGAACGAGAGGAAGTGTCAAGGAAAAGGTCGCTGCCAACGTTGATGATCTCTTCATTTTTTCATGTCCTGAAGCACGCCGGCGATGTCCTTCGCGTCCTTGAAAATGCGCCAGCGCTGGCGGGGGATGCCCTCGAAGCACTTTCGATAGCGTTCCACGTCGGCAGCTTCGCCGGTCACGTCGCGGATCAGCACCTGGGCGATCTGACTCTCGAACTTCCGAGCCAGCGCAGCGTAGATTTCCGGGTCTTTTTCGCCCGAATCGCCGACCAGCACAAATTTCCGCTGCGGAAACGCTTTCAGGATCGGCTCGATCACGCCCGGCTTGTACTTTTCCGGCGACTGGAACAGGGCGAGGAAGCTGGAATCCTTCCAGCGAAAGGTCTTCATGTGAAAGCTGCCCGACGGGTAGCCGGCTTTCCCCCGAAACTCGTCGAGGAACTCGTAGAGCTGCCAGGGGCTGGCGCTGACGTAATGAAACACCGCCTGGCCTTCGGCCCACTTCGCATAGACCTCCGGCATCCCCGGCACCGCGCGATACTCGCGGAGAAATGTGTTCGCCAGCAGTGCCTTCTTGTTCGTGACTTCGCTGATCTTGATGGTGTCGTCGATGTCGGTAATCACCGAGACGCCCTCATCGCCGATCAGCTGCACTCGGCCCGAAAAGCTGCGGTTGTCGCCTTCGCGCAGCACGGCCTGGAAGTCGAGCCAGCCGGTTTTGCCTTTCTGTGCCGCGAGCAGTTTCTTGGCTTCGTCTGCGGTCAGGCGAACTTCGCCGCGAAAATGGCCGCGCTCGTCGGATTCGTCCAGCACGATCGTCCGCTCGCCGAGCCGGATCGGGATTTTCTTACCCTTCTCGTTGTCCACCAGGAAGGCCCGCGCCCGCTGCTTGAAGTAAGCCGTCTCCGCGTCGTTCTCGTCGAGGTCGAGCGCGCGCCGGAGCATGCCCAGCGCGAGCCGACGGCGGATGCTGTCCATTTCCGGCTCGTAAATCCAGCCGTGGATCGGCAGGGTCCAGGTCTGTTTTTCCGGATCGAGTCGCGCGAAAGTCGGAAAGAAGATGACGACTTCGTCGCTCTTGATGGGAGAGTCGGCCTGGGTGAAGAGGGCAGCCAGCAGGGCGGGGAACATCGGCGGTACCTCGGTGGGGCAGGTTTCCAACCCACTGCTTTGAACATCATTTGTTGGCCGGCCTGGGCGCTGCCGGCTTCGGTTTTTTCTTTCGCGCCGCTTGCAGGAGGCGATAGAC
>JAGVLI010000613.1 GCA_020054355.1 Planctomycetales bacterium
CCCTGCTCCGGACCCACATCCTTGCGGACCAGCACCGCCAGCGTCTGCCGAAAGAGGACGCGGCCGATCCACGACGGCGGGGCCACGTTGCCTGGCTCATTCGCCACGTCCGCGTCGATGCTGCCGCCGACCAGTTCGAGGAATTCTTGCAGCCGCTTGCCCTGGACCTGCTCGAATCGCGCCTGGCGGCAGAGGGCCGCCAGTGCCAGGCATTTGCGCCAGCGGCGTTCGAGACGATCCGTGCGGTCGCGGAGAATGGCGAGGAGCGCTTCGACGAAGCGCAGAAAATCCGGCCAATCGACGCGCTGCCCGGATTGCAGCGGCGGCGGCAGCGGTTGCCGGTCGGTGCCCTGCTGTGATTCCAACAGCCCGGCATACTCGCGCAGCTCGGCGGCATGTTCGGCCAGCGGACGGCCCTGGTCCTGAGTGGCCGATGGACACGAAAAACGCAACCCGACGCGCCAGTCGTTGCCTGCGGGAGACAGCACGAAGGGATAGAGCCGACAGGCAAACGGCTTGGCAGCGGCACCGAAACGTTCGTGAATTCGGCAGCGCCCTGCTTCGCCCAGAAAAACGCAACGCCCGTCGGCATGCTGCTGGAGCCGATAGCGCGGCGACCACCAAGGGCCTTCGCGCACCACACCGGGCAAGCCGGCTAGTTCCGTGCCGTCCCAGTCCAGCGCGGCCAGGCGCTGCCGTTCTTCCTCGGCGAGATAGACGCGATACTCCCGGCAGCAATGCGTGCAGTTCTGGCAGTCCCAGTGCTGCAAAACCGTGAGGTGGCGGATCGGCCGGGACATGATGAAAATACCGCGTCCAGAATCCAGCGACAGGCGACTGCTGCCGGATGGTCTATCATAGCACCGCTGGGCGCAGTTGGAGAACGAGTCAGGAGCATCGGGTTGTCCGCCGCGCTGTCCATCGTGATTCCGAGCCATTGCCGGGCGGACCTGCTGCGCCGCTGCCTGGACTCGGTGCGCCGGTATGCGCCGACCGGCACGCAGGTCATCGTCGTGGACGACGGCTCGCCCGACGGGATCATCGCCACGACGGCGCGGTCATTCGAGGGAGTGCAAGTAATTCGACTGTCAAGGCAGCGAGGGTTCTGCATCGCCGCCAACACGGGCCTTCAGGCAGCGACCGCACCGATCGTCGAACTGTTGAACGACGATACGGAAGTTACGGCAGGCTGGGCCGAAGCCGCCCTGGAGCATTTCCACGACGAGCGGATAGCCGCCGTCGCGCCGCTGGTCCTGAATCCGCCTCGGCCGGGCGAGGACCAGCTGCGGATCGATAGTGCCGGCGACCGCTATTACATCGGCGGGGTGGCAGGTAAACGCGGTCACGGCGAACTGTTGCGCGCGGATTTCCTCGCACCCTGTGAGGTGTTCGGGGTTAGTGCTTCCAGCGGCTTCTATCGGCGCGAGGCGCTGCTGAGGGTGGGTGCGTTCCCGCCAGGTTTCGGCGCGTACTTCGAGGACGTCGATCTGGCATTTCGCTTGCAGCGGGCGGGCCATCGGGCACGCTTCGAGCCGCGCTCGCGCATCATGCACCTCGGTTCGGCTTCCTACGGGCAACCGCGCCGCCGCTTGCTGGAAATGCAGTCGCGCAACGAAGAGCTGGTCTGGTGGCGGAACCTGCCTGCGAAGGAGCTAAGGCGGGCCTTGCCGTTGCACCTGCTGGTGCTGGCGGCGAAAGCCTGGCGGCGCTGGCAGGAAGGGAACCTGGCGCCGTACCTGTGCGGCAGAGTGCGTGTGCTGGGAGAACTGCGCGGCCTGATCCGCCATCGTCGCTGGCTCAACGAATGGGGACCGGCCGAAAACACCGAAGCGTGGTTGGTGGAGCGTCGCTTCTGGGAAACGCTGCGGGGCTGAGGGGAATGGTCCGCACAGCGGACCCTACGGAATTCCGTAGGGTCCGCTGTGCGGACCGATCCGGCCCTTGGCTTCAGTCTTTGGCGGATCGCCCGATCACGTCGCGGCCCGGCTCTTCTCGCGCAGCCAATCGTCCCACCAGCGGCGCGTGCGCAGGTCCATGCTGTTGTCGAAGGCGCTGTTGGGCAGTTCCTTCAAGGCGGCGCGGATGCGCTCGATCATCTTTTTGGCCTGATCGGTCTGGAACTTGACGCCATGACACTGCCAGACGTGGCGGAGGGCGATCAATTCCTCGACCTGGCCGCGATAGCGCCGGGCCAGGGTTTCGTACAGACGCAGCGCTTCGTCGAACTGGCCGAGATCGAACCGGCATTCGCCGACCGCGAAGGCGGTCTGCCGGGCCATCGACTCTTCGTCCGCTGTCAAGGTGCGCTGCACCGCCAGGGCGGTCAAATCCTCGGCGAGTTGCTGGAAGTGGCCGGCCGCCATTTCCAGGTAGCGCTGCCGTTGCGTGCGATAGTGCTGGCGCACTTCCGGCGTGGCTTTGTCGTCGTTGATCTTCTGACTGCATTGCTCCGCAAGGTATCGGCAGCACTGGGCCAGCTGGTTGCGCGTCCGGAAGGCTTGCTCGTTTCCGGGGTAGCGGGCGAGCGCCTCCTGCAGACGGACGTAGGCCATGTGGTAGTCGCGCCGCTGGAACAGCAGGGCGGCCAGCGCGTACAGCGTCTTCTCGCGGACCTCGCCGTCGGCTTCCGCGTCCAGATCGATCAATGCCAGGTTTTGCGTGAGGATGGTTTCCGCTTCCTCGAGGTCGTTCTGTTCCAGCTCGAGGATCGCCAGCTGGTAGCGCGCCCAGTAGGCGAAGGGGCCGGGAAACTTGATGCAGTGCCGGTAGTCCGCCTGGGCGGCGACCCGGTTGCGCAGCGCCCGAAACGCTTCGCCGCGAATGTA
>JAGVLI010001045.1 GCA_020054355.1 Planctomycetales bacterium
GCACGCGCGCCTGCCGGGGCACGCGCAAGCAGGTCAGCATGCCCCAGACATGCACGCACAGGCCGCAAATCAGCAGCGCCAGCAGGCCGACCTGGGCGACCGTCCTCGACTTGTCGCGTTCGAGAAAGGATAAACTGATGAGCACGACGTTCGCGATGATGAAGAGAACCTGTGCGCCCAGGATCAGCAGCAGGCCCTGGCTGACGTGCCACCAGCGCTCGTCGGCAGCGCCTGGCGCGGGCGGTTGCGAGATCGGCGGCGGGCGTTCGGCTTCCTCTCGCACAGGCACCGGCAACTCCCCGTCGGACGACTCCGGCGGGATCACCGAACGGAAATCCATGAACGGCAGGGGCGAATTCTCGCTGGAGATAGGCACCGCGCCGCGCCGCCAGCGCGGCGATTCGGCGGGAATCTCCAGGTTGGGGACTCCAGCGGAAACCTCCGGCGGCGGCAAGGGGTCGGCGCGAAAGGTCTGCTGGCAATACGGGCAGCGCAGCTGCAAGCCGGCGTTCTGTTCGGTGAAGCGCACGCTCTTCTGGCAGTGCGGACAGGTGGACGTGATCGGCATCGCCGGACGCTCCGAGGGCTGAACCCACGCGGATTATCGAGGGTGATGTCGGTCCTGGCAATCAAATTCAAACGTCGAATTGCAATGGTTCGCGGGCTTGCAGCCACTCCGCCGGCAGCGAAGGGCGACCCGCCGCGAGCGCCACGATACCGCCGACGATGGCGCAAGTGGTGTCGCGGTCGCCCAGGCCCGCGACCGTGTTCCACATGGCTTCCTCGAAGTGGTCGAGGTGGCGCTCGGCGCACCAGAGCGTGAACGGTACCGTGTCCTGGGAAATGACTCTTTGGCCACTGCCGAGAAAGTCGGCGGCGGTGGGTGGTGTAACGACTCTGGGCATTTCCTGCGCTTGCTCGATGCCTCGGCGCGTCTCACCGTCCGGCGTGTAGCGCAGCGCAGTCTCAATGAGCTTGCCCGGCGCAGGGGTCTCGCGGCCGTTACCCACGCGCCAGGCATAAGCGGCAGCGATAGCGATTGCGATTCCGCCGGCCTGGCCTTCGGGATGTCCGTGCGTCACCTCCGCGGACAGTGTCGCTTCCGCAACCACACGGTCGTAGTCATCAGCGAAATAGGCTCCCAATGGCGCGACGCGCATGGCAGCGCCGTTGCCCATCGAGCCTTCACCATCGAAGGCCGCATACGATGCAGTTCGCCAAGGCGATCCCCGGATGACCTGCTGCAAAATGCGGTGAGCGGTGGCACCGTAACCTCGCGACGGATCGCGCTCGTAGCGGCGCGCGAAGAGTTCCGCCAGCCGATCCTGCTCGACCCGGCCGTGCTCCGTCAACACCTGGAAGATGGCCAGGGCCATTTCGGTGTCGTCGGTGTACCTCCAGCGCGGGTATGGAATCCGGCGCTCGCCGATGAGAAACTCGACGTTGTTGACGAAGAAATGCTGCCCAAACGCGTCGCCGATGGACAGGCCATCCAGCGACAGGCGGGCACGCTTCAGGCGTTCGACATGATCGACAGGCAAGGACGGAGCATTCATGGAAAACCTCCGTGAATTGATACGGAGGGAGTCGCTGGGTTTTCACCGCTTTCGTCCCAAGCCGGCCGCGCAGCGGCCGAAGGCGAGTGTTCAGCGCCGCAATCCTCGACCGCCCTGGACGTGCCTTCGCCAGCATACCCAGTCTGCCCGGCCGTCTGCGTTTCTGTCAGGGACAGGCAAATCGTTGGCCTGTCACCAGGCCATCGAAATAGCGCCTGACCTCTGCTTCCAGGCTGGAAACAGCTCGGAGTTTTCCCACTTCGTGATGGTACCATGCCCCTTTGCCGCTGGGATGAAAGCAGAGGAAATCACCTGCATACGTGTGGATGAAAGCATGATACTTGGACGCATCCAAGCGGTTGTCCTTGGCAATCCAAGGGCCCATCGAGCCCATCGGCGAGCTCTGTCGTAGGCTCAGCAATCCTCCGGCATCGTCAAATGAATTGTCGCAGATGTCCTCAATGGTGTCGTAGACGTGCGACAGAAACGCTGGAATACGATGTTCCGCTTTGTTTCCAGTGGCGAGACGGATTGCCGGGTCGGGGCCTGCGGCCAACATGAACCGAAAATACACCTTGAAGGGTCGCGTATCCCACCTGAACAATTGCAGTGTGAATGAGTCACACTCCGCACATGCTGCAAGTAGTCCACGCAAAGGCTTATACTGGCAGCCTTGAGCCAACTCGGTAAAGACCTCCTGGTGATTCCGAAACGCTCGGCATTCGGCCGGGGACATCAACTTCCGAATGGCGGCTGGGACTCCTCGCCAATCGCGCAGGCTGGAAACCTGGATGACATGAGAAATCCCTGGGCCGTAATCCCTGGTACGCGTTGGGGGCATGGGCACAATTCCTGCCGGGTTTAGTTCGTCGCCGCGACCGCGCCGTCGCGGGTCCGCTGCGCTTCAGTCTTTTTCCGGTCCCGCCGCGCCAGCGCCGCCTCGATGAACCCTCGGAACAGCGGATGCGCCGCGGTCGGCTTCGATTTGAACTCCGGGTGGCACTGCACCGCCAGGAACCACGGATGGTTTTCCAGTTCGATCACTTCCACCAACTTGCCATCGGGACTTGTCCCCGTCACCTTCAGGCCGTGTGCGGCGAACTGCTGCCGATACTGGTTGTTGAACTCGTAGCGGTGGCGGTGCCGTTCGTTGACTTCCAGCTTGCCGTAGGACCGCTGAGCCAGGCTGCCATCTTCCAGCTGGCAGGGATACGTTCCCAGCCGCATGGTGCCGCCCAGGTTCGTGACCTGGTATTGCTCGTCCAGCAGGCAGACGACCGGATGCCGGCAGTTGCGGTCCATCTCGGTGCTGTTGGCATCCTCCAGGCCGGCCACATTTCGGCCGAACTCGATGACGGCGCATTGCAGCCCCAGGCAGATGCCGAAGAAGGGCACTTGCCGTTCGCGGGCATAGCGGATGGACTCGATCTTGCCGCCGATGCCCCGGTCGCCAAAACCGCCCGGCACCAGGATGCCATCCACCCCGCCGAGGATCTTTTCCGCGCCTTCGCGCTGCACATCCTCCGCCTCGACCTTGCGCACGAGCACGCGCGTGTGCAGCGCGATGCCGGCGTGGTCGAGCGCTTCGTAGATCGACTTGTAGGCGTCGTGATGCTTGATGTACTTGCCGACCACGGCAATGGAGACTTCGTGGGCGGGATTGAGGATGCGGTGCAGCAGCTGGTGCCAGTCGTCCATTTCGAGCGGCTTGGCCCGCAGGTTCAGCTTTTCGACGATCAGTTCATCCAGCTTGTTGTTCACCAGGCTGAGCGGCACCTCGTAGATGGAAAACTCCTTGTCGCGCTCCTCGATGACCGCCCGGTTTTCGACATTACAGAACTGGGCAATCTTCTCCGCCTCGTCCTTGCTCAGTTCGCGCTCGGTCCGGCAAATGAGGATGTCCGGCTGGATGCCGATGGCCCGCAGTTCGCGCACGGAATGCTGCGTCGGCTTGGTCTTGGCTTCCTTGGCCGCCTTCAGGTACGGAATCAGCGTCAGGTGGATGTACAGGCAATTGTGCTTGCCGATGTCCAGCGCGAATTGCCGGATTGCTTCCAGGAAGGGCATGCCTTCGATGTCGCCGACCGTGCCGCCGATCTCGGTGATGACCACGTCGGCGTCATCGGCGGCCACCTTGCGGATGGCGGCCTTGATCTCGTCAGTGACGTGCGGAATCACCTGCACGGTGCGGCCCAGGAACTCGCCGCGACGCTCCTTCTCGATGATTGTCTTGTAGATTTTGCCGCTGGTGTAGTTGCAGTCGCGGCTCAGCGGGGCGTGGGTAAAGCGTTCGTAATGGCCCAGGTCGAGGTCGGTCTCGGCGCCGTCGTCCAGCACGTAGACTTCGCCATGCTGATAGGGACTCATCGTGCCCGGATCGACGTTCAGGTATGGGTCGAACTTCTGCAACCGGACGCGCAAGCCGCGCCGTTCGAGCAGCATGCCGATGCAGGCGGAGGTGAGTCCCTTGCCCAGCGAACTGACCACACCGCCGGTCACGAAGATATGCTTGCAGGCCATGACGCCTTGGTCCTCGATAAACAGGAAAAGCCCACGGAGGCCGATCCGTGGGCTGTTGTGGAATATCCTACCAGAGCGAGCCACTGGTTGCCAGTTTGGCTTCTGGATCACTTCGCGGCAGTATCCCGGTCCGCGCCCGTGCGGCTGGTAACGGCAGCGGGCCGGGCAAAGCGCAGCAGCTCGATGCGGTGAAATGAGCGACTCTCCGCCAGCTCGTAGCCCTGTTGCTCGAAGTACCCTCGATAAAAGTCCGCCGGTCGTTGCGGCACGCACAGGGCCAGCCAGAGTTCGTCGCGCGCCAGGACCACGTCGCCGCAGTCGAGCGGCGTCGCATGGACCTTTTTGCCCTGGAGGAACAGCACCCCGGTCAGCACTTGCTCCGGCGAGCGCTCCCCTACCAGGCCGATCATTGGCCCCGGCTGTGCGTCCAGCTTGCGAAGATAGTAAAGGTACGGAGTCACTTCGATATCCGAGTCGAAAATCACCGGCGTATTCGGACCGCTGCGAGCCTGGATGACCGGTGCCACGGCGCGCCAGTCGTCCTTTAGAGGCAGGGAAGCGTAGCGGACCAGCGAAACGGAAGTGGCGGCCAGCACGACGGTCAGGACGGCAGCGCGCCAGCGCGGGCGGAGCGCTTGCAGTCCACAACCGATCAACAACAGGTAAGCCGGCAAGGCGAGCAAGGCGTAGCGAGTGGCATAGATCGGCGAAAAGAGCAGGGCGACCGTCAGCGGGCCGAGGATCGGCCCCACGCACCAAGCCGCGAGCCAGACCGCTTGCCAGCGCTGGCGGCGCAGCAAAAACAGTCCGTATGCGGCGGGCAAGACGAAGGCCATCATCGACAAGGCGACAGCAGTCCCTTTCCAGACCAGGCTGGAATCGCGCCAGGCAAAGCTGCGGCCCAGGCTGAAGACCGTCGGGGTGGCGAGGAACTGGACCCTCCAACCATCGCCGGCCCGTGCCAGGTTACCGGGCGTGCCCAGTTGCTGCGCCAGCACGGGCAGCCAGGGCGCGAACAGCAGCAGTGCGACGGCCGTGGCGCCCAACCAGGTCAGCAGCAGGGCGCGGGAGCGGCCCGGAATCGCGAGCAAGGTCAGGAGCGCGATCACCGGCAGCCCGACGGCATAGTAATGGCTGTAAAAACAGAGCGCCAGTGTCAGCACGTAGCCGGCCAGGTCGCCGGGCCGTTGCTGGGTCAGCCAGCGGACGAAACACCACTGATTCAGCACGACCAGCAGGCCCAGCAGGGCATAGACCCGCGCTTCGTTGGCCATCTCGATCGCGGCCGGTGAAACCGCGAAGAGCAGCGCCGCCACCAGACCGACCCACGGGCCGAGCAGCTGCCGTCCCAGGCATGCCAGCAGCGGGACGGTCAGCACGCCGCATAGCACCGACAGACTGCGCAAGGCGGCTTCGGAGTTCCCGAACCACTGCACCCAGGCGGCGATCGTCAGCCAGTAGAACGGCGGGTTGCCATTGTCGCGGACCAGACCGCGCAACAGGTCCGAGAAGGACGCCGTGGCGAACCGCGCGGTCACGGCCTCGTCGTACCAAACGCTATGGGCGTCGATGGCCACGACGCGCAGCAGCAGGGCCACCAGGGTGACCAGACCAACGGCGGGCCACCAGCGAGCGGCATTCTCAAACGGATTGACTTCGTCGGATAGGCGGTCGGCAGGTGAGGTGGAATTCATGGTGGAATCGCTTCCAGGGGACTAATCCTTGTCCGTCCACGCCGGGACTTCTCCCGGTGGCGACAGCCATGTCGCCGCAAGGTGCCTATCTTAGCTGGGCATCGTCGGGCGATCCAGAGCAAGAAACGGTCAACAACCTCAGCGCAGAATCAGAGCGTCCGCCACCTCGAGGTCGAGCGTGAACGTTGTTTTGCCATTCTCCTTGGCCATCTTGACGGGTTTGCCGCTCGCCAGGCTGACCTTGGCGGTGGGCACGACGCCGCGCACGGTAACGGTCAAGCCCTTCAGCGGCGCGGGACTCCAGTTGACCAGCGGAATCACCGTACCCTGCTTCGCGGTGATGACGGTGCTCTCCACCAATGGAGCCGAGGCGCTGACCGGCAATTCGAGTCCCGCAGGCAAGGCCAGCAGGCGCTGCGCTGCCGGGTCGAACCTGGTCGGCAGGAAATGTGTCATCGAGTCGTCAGTGGAGCCGCGATCCCAGGGACGTTTCGGCAGCGCGGGCTTCAAATAACTCAGTCCGGGCAGGAAGCCACAGTAAGTCGCGGTTCCCTTGCCGATCGGTCGCGTGGTGAGCGCTGGAGACTTGTCGGCGAAGTTGGCGGCTTCCTTGCCGCCCTTGACCGCGAACCGGCTCAGCGCCCCGAACACAGGCATGGCGTCCTTGCTCTCGCCGCTCGGCCAGGCAACCGTATCCATTGGCTTGGCGAAGGGCAGGTCCTGCTTCTCGAAGCGGATCGCTTCCTTGTCTTCCGTCAGTTCCTTCGGCTCGACGCCGAGCAATTCTCGCAACACCGCGTTCGGCTGATTGAATTCATCGAACATGCCGGCCCCGGCCGTGGCGAACAGCTGTCCGCCCGCCTGCACCCATTCGGCCATCGCTTTCGACGCAGCCCGGCTGAGGTGCTGGTCCGTCAGATACAGCACCTTGTAGTCCTTGAGGTCATCGCCTTCGATGACCACGTCCAGCGGAATTTGCTGGTGCCGGATGGCCAGGTACAGCGCCCGCTTCGCGGCGTCGAAGGGCGCGCGGTTGTCGTTCCAGACATCCGCCGCCTCACTGAACCAGAGCGCTGCCAGGCCAGGCCGAACCTGGCCGTCTTGCACGATGTCCTCGAACAAGCCCAGTTCGTGGATGGACTTCCGGACCTCCTGATACATCGCAGGGTCGCTGCAGTGATTCTCCGTGTAAGCGGCTTGCACCGGCCGGAACTCGAACAGGTTGAAGATTTTGACCCCGTGGGCGACGTCGCCGTGGAACTGACGCCGCCAGCTGGCGACCGTGTTGTTCGGCGTATGGGGCATCACGTAGTAGTGGATCTTGCGCTCGGGCTTATTGCGGATGCCGGCGCGGAACATATCCACCATGAGAGAGTTGACCTGCTGGCTGCCCATCGGCACCTGAAAGATGTAGTCTTCGCCCCAGGGCATGGTCATGCCGTCCTCGCGGAACAGCGAGATCCATTGATGCGTCGGCCCCAGGTACATGTGGGCATGGTGCGGGGAAAAATTCGCCCCGATGCCGGCGTTCGGCAGATATTTCTTCAGGATGTCGCTGCGCTGCTTCAGCTGATTGATACCGAAGCGGTAGGCGTAGAGGTGGGAATAGTAGTACAGGCCCGGCTTGCTCTTGGCGGTGTCCGCCTTGGGGCTATAGGAGAGCATCTCGTAGTCGTCGCCGGCGGCGGCATCGAGCTCGCTCGGCTTGACGCCCTTGGCCTTCAGCCAGGCGCGGAAGCTCGCATGGTCGGTGGCCGGCGGCTGCGACAGGCCGATCTCATCGCCCAGGCTGACCACGGCGATCTTCTCGGCTTCACCCTTGGCCTGCAACTGCTTGCAGTGTTCCTCCAGCTTCGCTGTCGGCACGCCGCGCACATCGATGTAGCCGCGCGCCAGCGGCGACGGCCCATCCAGCGCCTCGTTCGCCCCCTTGCCTAGCGCGGTCGCGCCCATCAGCTTGAGAAACTCGCCCAGGGCGGCATTGTACTTGTCGTTCCCCGGCTTCGGTTCAAAGGTATAGCCGAAGAGCAGCGTCCGTTTCAGCGGCGCGCCCGACGGAGCTGGCTGCTTTTTCAGATAGTCCACCAGGTCGTACAGGACTTCATCGGCGGTGCGGATTTTCCGAGAGTAGCGCATGTTGCCGTAGTAGGCCAGGCCGACGTTGCCGGTCTGCTTTTCCAGCTTGCGGATGGTTTCGATCTTGCCGTCGGCGTTTTTCACGCCCACTTCCAGGTCGAAACTAAGCACTCCCTTGCCGGCCGCCGTCAGGCCCCACTGGCCGTCGCTGAGGGTGTCGAGGACGCTGCCGACTTCGATCCAGTCGGTGGACTGGCCCGGCTCGGCCTTGATGACGACGGGCTTCCAGTGGCGGATATGGACCCAATAGGGGGAATGCTCGGTGCCATTGGGCACGGTCAACATCAGCGCCCCCGAGTCCTTGGCGTTGTGGACCTTGAGGTAAACGTCGCCGGCCTGGGTGAGCATGCCGTCCAACGGCAGATAGTTTTCCTTCTCGATGCGGTCCTTGACCTGCGCTTCGTCGGAGGTCAGCATCACCAGATCGACGTTGCGTCGGGCGGCGTCTTCCGGCTGTTTGTCGGCAATGAGCGTCAGCTTGGCCTTGCCGGCTTCCAGTTCGACCGCCGCGTCATGACCTTCCCAGACGACATTCTCGCCCGCGCCCCAGTCCCAGCCGATTTCCTTCTTCAGCTTCTGCTTGAAGGCCCAGACCTTGATGTTGTCACGGCTGCCGTAGAGCCGGTCGAGCTTCGTCTTGCCGTTCTGCTCAATCTGCAAGGTAAAGCGCGTCTCGAAACGGTAAGCCGCCTCGTAACGCACCAGGGCCAGGTATTTCCCCGCCTTCGGCACCTGCACCTCGATAGTCGCGGTGCTGCGTTCGCACTGCTCGGGCGCCCCTAGGTAGGCTTGGCGGCTCAGGAACGAATTGGCGAACGTGGCGGCATAGAAATTCGTGCCGAACGGTTTCGCTTGCCAGCCGCCCTTGCCGACTTGAAACTCCTCCGCTTCGGCGATGAGGGTGGTGTCGTCGATCGGCTGCACCGGCTGGCCGGCCTTGCGATAGCCCTGCACGGCTTTCACCGAGGCAGCTTCATCGCCCTGCAAACCAGTGGGTGGAACGATCAAGGCGGCAAGGAGAAGGAACAATACGGAGCAATTGCGCAGAGGTGCCATACAGCGTCTCCGGTGCAGGGTGTTTGCGGGTCGGTGGCGAGGCGAGGACACTATCGGTCCTCGATGCGAGGGGGGCTAACACAGTCTACCAGCGATTCGGCCGAAGGCAACGGTGCCCTCGACCGCCACGACGCGATTCACCGATCCTTGGGTGCGGTGGAGGCCAGATTCGGATCGACGATGGGCGGAGGGAGACTTCGCTCAACCGGCCCATTTTTCGCCTTGTCTTGGGAGAACACCTCCGCCCAGTGCTGATGGACGGCAGCCAGTTCAGTCCGCCCCAAGCCGCTGGCTTGCTGCGCGATCAGCCGATGCAGCTGGGAAAGACCGGGCAATTCGCGCACTTGCCGCAGCAGTGCCGCCAACGATTGCTCGTCGGGCTGCGTTGGCGTTGGCTGCCGATCGAAGAATTCCTGAATCCTCCGTTCGAGTCGTCGAACTTGTTCCTCGCGCTCCCGCAACGCGGCCAACAGGTCCTGTCGTTCGGGAGGAATTCGCCCGGCGGCTTCCAGTTGCTGAATCAGTCGAAGCATCTCGGCCGCCGGCTTCAGGGCGGTCGCCTCAACGAAGCATTTCGCGGACGAAAGCCAGTCCTCAGTTGCCGCTTCAGAATCATTGCACTTGAGAGACATCTGGCCCATGCGTTGGCGCATCTGTCCGGCATGCAGCACAGCCTCGGTCGCCATTTCGTACCGACCCAAACCCCACTGGCCGTCCCAATCCATCAAGCAATTGGACGAGTCGAGCGCCAGTTTGCGGTATTCGTTATCCTTGGTTGCCATCATGGGGTCAGCCTCTCAGTGCGATTGCGCGGCTTCTTGGAAAAAATAGTGACACTGACCCATCGTTGCCGCAACCTGGGATTGGTTGCACTTTGCAGGCGCTTCTCCTCGAAGAGGCTCGGCAAACCCCCTTCCCACCGCCCGGCAATTTCAATCATTTCATTCGTCGCATCGTTCAGATAGTAATCGTGCCCGCTGTCGATGTTTGACCGATGAGTGAACCGAACAGCGGGCGCGATGTGAGCCATCACGGCAACAGCGCTGACGATCGCGGCATATTCCATTCTCTTGGCTATATCTTCGTCCCGGTCGCGGATAATAGCAATCTCTTCTTCAATCTCGGCAAAGTGAGGCTTCAAGGTCGCGGTGTCCCAGCGCAGGACCAAGGTGTCGTTTTGCTCCGGCTCGCCGGGTGCGGATCGCCATTGGACTTCGATGCTATGTTCGCCGGACAATGAGCCTCCGAGGGCGACAATCGCGTAGGGAAGCACCGCTCGGAACTTCAGCGGATGCTCGAAGACCCGTACCAGATCGTACTCGAACACGGCCGGACTCCCTGGCGTTCCGTCTTACAGCCGCGAAATCAGCAACTCCCGCTGAAAGATCAGCTCCTTGGGCAAGTCGCCGGCCAGCTTCATGAACAGTTCGGTCTGCGTCAGCACCTCGCTCTTGATCTCCTCCAGGTCGATGCCCTGGGCGGCCTCGATGCGGCCGTGCGGCAGGTTCAGGCCGTCCAGGTCGATGTCCTCCGGGCGCGGCATCCAGCCGAGCACGGTTTCCGCGGCGTAGCCCTGGCCCTTGCAGCGATCGACGATCCACTTCAGCACGCGCATGTTCTCGCCGAAGCCGGGCCAGAGGAACTTGCCGTCGTTGTCCTTGCGGAACCAGTTGACGTGGAAGATGCGCGGGCAGTCCTTCATCTGCTTGCGCATCCGGATCCAGTGGGTGAAGTAGTAGTTGATGTTGTAACCGCAGAAGGGGAGCATCGCCATCGGGTCGCGGCGCACCACGCCGACCTGTCCGGTGGCCGCCGCCGTGGTCTCCGAGCCGAGGGTCGCTCCCAGGTAGACGCCGTGAATCCAGTTGAACGCCTGGAACACCAGCGGAATCGTCTTGGTGCGCCGGCCGCCGAAGATGATGCCCGAAATCGGCACGCCGTCGGGGTCATCCGCCTTGGGGTCGAGTACGGGATTATTGCGCATCGGCGACGTGAAGCGGCTGTTCGGGTGCGCCGCGGGCCGCCCGCAGTTCGGCGTCCAAGGTTGTCCGGTCCAGTCGATGCACTCGGCCGGCGGTTTCTCCGTCTTGCCTTCCCACCAGACGTCGCCATCGGGCAGGAGCGCCACGTTCGTGTAAATGGTGTCGCGCTGCATGATCGCCATCGCGTTGGGATTCGTCTGGTCGCTGGTGCCGGGCACCACGCCGAAGTAGCCGGCTTCCGGATTGACCGCGTACAGCCGGCCGTCGCTCTTGTTGACGTGCATCCAGGCGATGTCGTCGCCGAGCGTGGTGATCTTCCAGCCGGCCTTCAGGTACTTCTCCGGCGGGATCAGCATGGCGAAGTTGGTCTTGCCGCAGGCGCTGGGAAAGGCCGCGGCCACGTAGGTCTTCTCGCCCGCCGGACTGGTGACGCCCATGAGCAGCATGTGCTCCGCCATCCAGCCTTGCTGATAGCCCATCCAGCCCGCCAGGCGCAGCGCGAGGCATTTCTTGCCCAGCAGCGCGTTGCCGCCGTAGCCCGAGCCGAAGCTCCAGATCGTGTTGTCGAGCGGGAAATGGCAGATGTAACGGCGCTGGGGATTGCAGTCGCCGACGGAATGCAGGCAGCGCGTGAACTCGTCGCTGTCTTGCAGCTGGTTCCAGGCGCGGCTGCCCATGCGAGTCATCAGGCCCATGCTGATCGCGACGTAGATGGAATCCGTGACCTCGATGCCAACCTTGGCCAGCGGCGAGCCAAGCGGTCCCATCACGAACGGCACCACGTACAGCGTCCGGCCGCGCATCGCCCCCGCGAACAGCGGCCGCAGCGTGGCGTAGCACCTCTTCGGGTCCATCCAGTTATTGGTTGGCCCCGCCAGACGCTCGGAGGGCGTGCAAATGAAAGTGCACTGCTCGGTTCGCGCCACGTCGTTCGGATTGCTGCGATGCAGGTAGCAGCCCGGTAGTTTCTGCTGATTAAGCGGCAGCAGCACTCCCTCGGCAACGGCTTGCTTCAGCAGTTCTTGCTTCTCGGCCTCGCCGCCATTCAGCACGCGGATGCGGTCGGGCTGACACATGGCAGCGCACTCGGCAACCCACTTCCGAACGTGTGGGTTGGGAATATCCAGGGCGGCCAGCAAGTCCGCTTCGGGGGAAGACGCCGTGCGCGCGCTGTCGTTCATCGCTAGCACTCCTTCGGCGGGCAACGCGGTTGCAGCTTGGATCAGCAGTCCAGCCGTGTTTTACCCAAAAACTCCATTATACGACGCGGAGTCGCGCCGCTGAACGCTGGCCGAATGAAAAAGAAGACCCACGGCGCTTTGGCCGTGGGTCCGCGGGTGCTCGGCGGTTTTTGGGTTCGTAGTTCCGCCTTCAGGCGGTGATGAACGAATCACCGCCCGAAGGCGGAATTACGAACCAGCGCGCTCACGGTTTATGCCATGAAGCCGTGTTGTTTCTGGTGATACGGCCCGTCGAACACCTGCGTCGATTTGAAACGCTCGTGCCGGCCGTCGGTCGCCAGTTCCTTGACCTTCTCGCGCAGCGCCTTCATCTCGGCTTCGGTCATCGGCTTGAAGTTGCGGGCGTTGGCCACGTCCTGTTTCAGCACGTCCATCGAGTCGATGCCGATGACCAGGCTGCTGATCGGTTGACTGAGCGAGTAGCGACGGGCTTCCTCCACGCCACAGACCTTCTCGATGATGAAGCGGCCCTTGTGGCTATCGCCGCCGCCCAAGCTCTTCATGCCGATGACGCCGATGCCCAGCTTGTTCGCTTCCGGCACCACCTGGCCGGCGAAGCTGCGGTAGTGGTAATCGCAGACGTTGATCGGCATCTGCACCGTGTCCCACTTGTGCCGTTTGAGCATGTTCAGGTGGATGTGCGGGTCCTTGTGGCCGGTGAAGCCGATGAAGCGCACCTTGCCTTCCTTCTGCGCCTTCAGCGCCTCGGCCAGTCCGCCCTTTTCCATGACCCAATCGGGATCGTTGTCGTAGTTGATCTCGTGGAACTGCCAGAGGTCGATGACGTCGGTTTGCAAGCGCTTCAGACTGTCTTCGAGGTGCTTCCGACTACCCTTGGCGTCGCGGTCGCAGTTCTTGGTCATCAGGAAGACCTGCTTGCGCTTGCCGCCGGTCGCGAGCGCTTTGCCCATGACCAGTTCGCTGCCGCCGTCGTGGTAATCCCAGGCGTTGTCGAAGAAGGTGATGCCCTCGTCGATGGCGGCATGCATGATCTTGATGGCTTCCTTCTCGTCCTTGACCGAGCCGATATGCCAGCCGCCCAGGCAAACGAGGGAGACATTGACGCCGGTCTTGCCCAGCGGCCGGGTGGCAATGCCCTTGGCGTCGGCGCCTTCGGTCACGCCCGCGATGCCAAGGGCGGCAGCGCCGGCAATGCCCGCTTGCAGAAAATCTCGGCGCGAGGGGTCGGGAGTGTGCATGACTGAATCCTCTGGAAATGAGATTTCCGAGCCGCGCACGAAGTAAGCGGTGTGGCTTACCGCTTACTTCGTGCGCGGCTCGCCGAATGTCTGCGATACAATTTCAGCGAATTCCTTGCCGAACCGCCATCAATAGCCCGCGAAAGCAGAGGTTGGCCATCTTAATAATCTGGAAATCGTATTACGCGGCTGCTGGGGCTGAACTCGGCCGCTCGCTGCCAACGAGAAAGGCCCACGGGGATTACCCGTGGGCCTTGGAAACTCTCGGTTCAAGTTACTCAAGCAGCAGGTTCGGCTCCCAGCCCACCCGTTCCGCCGAGGCGCGCAGCTTTTCGAGAGCGCGGTTTTGAATCTGGCGGACCCGCTCCTTGCTGATGCGGAGCAAGTGGCCGATCTGTCGCAGGCTGTGGGTGCCGTGGCCGGTCAACCCGAAGCGCAGGTCCAGCACCTTGCGTTCGCGGGGGCGGAGATTCTCCATCAGGAAGCCGAGGGCTTCCTGCTTTTCGGAGTTTTCGCGGACGACCTGGCTCTCGTTGTCCGGCATCGCCTCGGTGAGCTTGAAGTCGCTGTCGTCGTCGAGGACCGCATTCAGCGACACCGGCGTCCGGGTGGCGGTTTGCAGGTGCGTCAGGTGTTCCAGGCTGCTGCCAGTGCGGGAAGCCAACTCCTGCGGGCTGGGCAGGTGCTTGCCGCCGTGGGCCAGGGCCTCGGATTCCTGCTGCAAGAGACCAAGTTCCTGCAGGTGATGCGGCGACAGGCTGACCAGGTGGCTTTGCCGGGCCACCGCGATCTGCAACGTCTGCCGAATCCACCAGGTGGCATACGTGGCGAGCCGGGTGCCGTGGCTGACGTCGAAGCGGTCGATCGCTTGCATCAGACCGCAAACCGCTTCTTGCAACAGGTCGCTGTAGCCCAGCGCATGGTGCCGGAACCGCTTGGCGACGTGGGCCGCCAGCCGTATGTTAGCCGAAGCTAGCCGATGCTTGTAATGGACATAGCGATCGTGAACCCGCCGGACGGCGGAAACGCGCCGCACATCATCGTCGCAATGGTCGCGGATGAACTGGGCCATGGGCCACGGTTCGAGGGGCGGTTTGTGGGAGCGGAGTTTCGGAAAATGGCGGATGAGGACTTTCACCAGCTCGATCTTGCAGTCCCAGAAGCTGGCAAGCAGTTCGCGTTCCTCTTCGGGTGTCAGGAGGTCCGAAGAAAAGGTGGCGTTCGGGGTAATGACAACAGTTTCTCCGAGCGCCTTGCGGCGCTTGCGTTGTGGTGCTTTCATGGCCGTCCTTCCCAAAATCGATCCTGGTTGGCAGCGATTACTCACTGGCCACAACACCGGAACTGCCTGCTGGGAGGGTAGTGAGCTATCCCTCGTCGAAGCTGCGAGTCGAGCAACTTCGCAGTCCAGTCGGGTGTCGTGACTTCCAAATCGCCAGGGAAGCACGTCCTTGTGCATGTCAAGGCACGCGTGCCTTGTCGTCCTCGAATGGGCGGCCGCACGTCTGGCCGACCGTGTTTTTCCCTTATTCGCGCCCTAATTGTAAGTGGGCGTACCACCCATATCAAGAGTTATTATTGAAAAGAAGGAATTATCGGGAAATTCCATCCCGACGGCAGTTTACGTGCAAAACATTCAGGCGGCGATTGGCTTTTCAGGCCCGACAGTGTATTCTTGATGGCAGATGCCTCATTCCTTTCCTCTCCCCGGCAAGGACCGTGGAATGAACGGCATCAATTCGCCTCCATTCCTTCTCCGCCGCTCGCGGTCCGGGGGGAAGCCCGTCGTGGAATCCAATAAGTGCTCCCTGCTGGTCGTGGATGATGAGCCCTACATCCGCAGCACTTTGTCCGCCCTGGCCGCCAAGGAATTTGAGGTCCTGAGCGCTGCTTCCGCCGAGGAAGCCCAGCGGATCGTCGCGGAACGCGAAGTGGACATCATCCTGACCGATCAGATGATGCCGAGCGGCATGTCGGGCGTCCAGTTGCTGGAATGGGTCCGGCAGCACTCGCCGCACACCATGCGACTGATGATGACCGGCCTGGCCCGGCTGGAAGACGCGGTGGACGCGATCAACTGCGGCCAGGTGCATCGCTATCTCTTCAAGCCCTGGCGCACCAGCGAGTTAATGCAAATCCTCAAGACCGCGGCCAAGACCTTTGCCTTGCAGCGGTCCCACGAGCAGCTCCTGGACGAACTGCGGGAGCTGAATCAGCAACTGGAGGCGCGCGTCCAGCAACGGACCTGGGAGCTGGAGGAAGCCAACCGGCAGCTTCAGCAAAAGAACTCGATGCTGGAAAAGCTGGCCCTGACCGACCCGCTGACGGGCGTGCCCAACCGCCGAGCGATGGACCGCCTGGTGCGTTCCGAGCAGCGCCGGCGCAGTCGCTACACCAGTCCGCTAGCCGTGGGCTTGATCGACGCCGATCATTTTCGCGAGATCAATAGTCGCTACCTGCTGCCCGGCGGCGATCATGTCTTGATCTGCCTGGCCCAGACGCTGTCCGATGCGGTGCGCTCGGTGGATACGGTGGGGCGCATCGGCGGCGAGGAGTTCATGGTCGTGGCGCCGGAAACCGACCTGGAAGGAGCAGTGATCCTGGCGGAGCGCATCCGCGTGGCGGTCGAGCAAAAGCAGATGCGCTACAAGGACCAGCCAGTCCAGGTCACGGTCAGCATCGGGTTTGCGGTGACGGAAGCCAACCTGCTGTCCAGCTACGATCAGCTCAAGCATGTGGCGGCCCAGGCACTCTCGGAGGCCAAGGCGACGGGGCGCAATCGCGCCGTGATCCGGTCGGTGCCAGCCAACGCTCCCACCGCGATGGCAGAGCCATTGGCCAATCCCTACCTGAATCAAACCCTGCCAGACACTTCCTCGGACTGGGTGATGTAGGAGCCGCCTGCGCGAAGTATTCGCCGCCGAACCTGGGCGCAGGTGAGGGCACAGGCAAGAATCTCGACGCAGCCGGAATATCGCGAAATTTGATTGCCATTCGGGTGTGGGGATGTCCTTCGCCTTGGCACGTCGCCCGGTGTCGATGGTCGACAGCACGAAGACCGCATCGCCCCAGACGATGGGCGTGGAATTGCGCCGGCCAGGCAGCGCCGTCTTCCATTTCAGGTAGGTCTTCGCATCCCACTTCAGCGGCGGATCACCTTTCGGAGAGAATCCGGTCGCCTCCGGGCCGCGCCACTGGTGCCAGTTATCGAGCCGGGATTTCGCCAGTTCATCGGCGCGCAGCGATGCCGGCGCCAGGGTCAGGATCAGGATTATCGCGATGCGCAATTTCATGGAGGATATTCCTGGGCATATCGACCGATCAGCTCGGCTTCCGCCCGGGCGCAGCGAGAATCCGTCGGCCGTTCTCATTCCTTCTTCTCGGGAGGCGGGAGTTTTTCCGGCGGGCCAATCGGTTGGGGAGCCGGCTTGGGATCGAACTTCGTGGCGACGGCCAACCAGGCCTGTTCGCGCGTCTTGAATTCCCCAGCGCCGACTCGCCGGGCGACTTCCAGAATGACGGCCCGGGCTTCCTCCATGGCTTTCTGGCACGCAGCAACTCTCTTGGCGTCTGGCTCAAAGAATTCACCGCGCGGATCGGCCGCCCAGTCGATCAAACGCCAGCCCATCCGGTCCTTCACCGCGGTGAATTTCCAGACGCGCTGGTGCTTATCCTTCACCGACAGCACGACCGTACCGTCCTTCCGGGTTTCCCGACTGACCCTGGACAGGTCTTGCAATGGCTCGTACTGCTTCAGGCCGTCTTCCAAGCTGCCGGTCATCAGGACGAACAGAGGCGGCTCGGCATTCTTGCCCGGTGCGAAGCCCACCGCATGGACTTTCAGGTCGCCCTTGCCGAGCTTGGCATCCAGAGCGGCTTCAAGGACGGCGACGATCTTCTCGCTCGCCATTTGTCCTTGCAGCAGACTGTGCGAAGGCTCCGCCAGCATCGACAGACAGCCTTCCGCGTTTCCCTGCTTGGCGTATTCCTGCAATAGCTTCAGGGCTTCTTCCGGCGTATTCGCGGTCCGACCCTTGAGAGGCTCGGCGGCCTGGACGGCCGCGATGAGCAGCAAGAGTACGCCAGCGGCGAACAGGTTTCGGGCAGTCATCAAGCACTCTCCAATGGATCACCTTGGCGCTCACTGCCCTTGCAGCCGGGCGACGAAGGCGGCGTGTTCCGGTGTGGCGAGTCCTTGCTGCAAAACGGCGCAAAGCCGTTGACTGTCGAGTTGTTCCAGGGCGGCGGGGTCGAGCCAGAGGCCAGGGAAGACTTCCGAGCGCAGGATGCCGTCCGGGCCGGGTGCCAGTTCGTCGAAACGTCCCTGGCGCGCCACGAACCAGTGGACTCGAAAGGGTTGTAGCTGGACGACCAGGTATTCCTTGACTCCTTCCCGTTCGTATTCGCGGCGTTTGGCGTGCAGGTCGATGCTGGCCGAACTGGCGGCGATTTCGGCAGTCAACTCGGGCGCGCCGACGATATACTTATTTTCCTCGCGAGTCTGACCGTGGCCTGGCGCGACGATCAGCAAGCTGGCGTCGGCCTGCGGTTCATTCTCGTCGCTCAAAATGCTGGTGGCATTGTCGTGGGTTTCGACGCCTGGCGTGACGTCTTCATAGCTGCTCAGCCAGTGAATCAGCTTTACATGATGTCGGCTGTGCGGCCGTTTGAGTGGAGAAGCCACGTAGACGATTCCTCCAATCAACTCCGCCCGGAAGCCCTTCGGCATCGCTTCATAGCGGGCGTGGAACGTCTTCTGATCGAGATGGTCGCCGTTCTCCAGCGGCAGCAGCGCGGGTTCGCCGGACTCGTGCAAAGCGTGCGGAGAATGGCTGATGCTGGCCATGCGCTAGTTCCTCGTGACTCTGGCGACAACTGCCATTCTATCACAGCCCGAACCAGCGCGGCCGTTCCTCGGCCGGCTTCGCTGCGGCCGTGCCGCGCGGC
>JAGVLI010001066.1 GCA_020054355.1 Planctomycetales bacterium
CCCGCGCGGCACGCGCATCTTCGGCGCGGTCGCCCGCGAACTGCGCGACCGCGGCTTCGCGCGGATCATCAGCCTGGCGGCGGAAGTGGTCTGATTACAGCAGGCGGGCGGGGGCGCTAGTCCTCGGTTCGCCGGGAGCACGAGAGCGATGCACATTCGCAAAGACGACATCGTGGAAGTCATCACCGGCGACGACGCCCGGGGCAAGGCGCACGTCACCGCCCGCGTGCTGCGCGTCCTGGCCGAGGAAAACAAGGTCGTCGTCGAAGGCATGAACCGCGCTTACAAGCACCTGAAGCCCAGCGCCCGCAACCGCCAGGGCGGCCGGCTGTCCAAGGAGATGCCCATCGACGTCTCCAACGTGCTGCTCTATTGCACCACTTGCCGGCGCGGCGTCCGCATCGGCAAGCGCTACGACGCCAACGACGGCCACAAGGAACGCTACTGCCGCAGCTGCGGCAACAGCCTGGGCGCCTTGAGCAAAGCCCGGCCGGCCTACGTGGCGAAGAAGAAGTAGGTCAGGCTTTCCAGCCTGACAGTCAGGCTGGAAAGCCTGACCTACGTCAAGGCTTCTGAACGCCTTGAGGCGAGAATCATCGGCCTCGTTGTCCACTGAACGGCGCGGCTTATCCGTAGAGGTCTGTCATGGCTCGGCTCCAGGAACGTTATTACAAGGAAATCATGGGGCGCCTCGCCGAGAAGCTGGGCCGCAAAAACCCCAACAGCTTGCCGAAGCTGCAAAAGGTCGTCGTCAACATGGGCGTCGGCAAGGCGCTCACCGAGAAGACCCGCATGGAGGCGGCCGCCGAGCAGCTGTCCCAGATCACCGGTCAGAAGGCGCTCATCACCAAGGCCAAGAAGGCGGTCAGCGGTTTTCGGCTCCGCGAGAACAACGAGATCGGCTGCAAGGTGACGCTGCGCGGCAAGCGCATGTACGAGTTTCTCGACCGTCTCATCAGCGTGGCCCTGCCGCGTATCCGCGACTTTCGCGGCGTCAACCCCAAGAGCTTCGACGGCAACGGCAACTACAGCCTGGGCCTGGCCGAACAGGCGGTCTTCCCCGAGATCGACCCCGACAAGGTGACGTTCGCCCAGGGCATGGACATCACCATGGTCACCTCGACGCACAGCGACGACGAGGCCCGCGAACTGCTGCGGCTGTTCGGCATGCCGTTCCGGGAGAGTTGAACTGGAAGCCCACGGATTCTCCGGCGGGCTTGGGCGATTTATACCCTGAAGTGAACGCCAATGGCCATTACCTCGAAACGTGTGAAGTTCAAGCGCGAGCTGAAAGCGCTGGAATTGAACAAGCAGAACCCGGAAAAGAACAAGCTCCGGCCGCGGGACAAGATCCGCATCCGGATGCGCTGCAAGATGTGCGGCCGGCCGCGCGCGGTCTATCGCAAGTTCGGCATTTGCCGTATCTGCTTCCGCAACCTGGCCAGCGACGGCCTTATCCCCGGCGTCCGCAAGGCCAGCTGGTAACGAAGGACAGCAACACCCATGATGACCGATAGCGTCGCCGACATGCTGACCCGCATCCGCAACGCCGCCCGCATCGAGCGGCCGGCGGTGGAAATGCAGGCCACGAACCTGCGCAAGAACATCGCCCAGGTCCTCAAGGATGAAGGCTTCGTGCTGGACTACCACCTCGGCGCCTACGGAGCGAACGAGGAAGGCCAGCAGGTGTTCCGCCCCTTGCAGGACATCAAGGACATCCCCAAGCCGGTGTTGCGGGTCTACCTGAAGTACGGCCCCGAAGGCGAAAAGGTGATCCGCGTCATCAAGCGCGGCAGCCGGCCGGGGCGTCGGCTTTACTGGCGGCACAATCAGCTGCGGCCTATCCTGGACGGGCTGGGCATCGCCATCCTCAGCACCAGCAAGGGCGTCATGAGCGACCGCCGGGCGCGGGCCGAACGGCTCGGCGGCGAGCTGCTCTGCACGGTTTGGTGATCGTCCCCCGCGCGGCATTCTCGTGCAGCATTGGTAGGAGGTTAGTCCCGTGTCTCGTATCGGAAAACAGCCCGTGCCGATTCCCGCCGGCGTCAAGGTGCAGATCACCGACAGCCAGGTGCGCGTGGAAGGCCCCAAGGGCAAGCTGGAAATGCCCTACCACCGCAACATGAAGGTCGAGAAGGACGGCGACAAGGCCATCAAGGTCACTCGGCCCGACGACGAGCGCGTCAACCGTTCGCTGCACGGCCTGACCCGCAGCCTGATCGCCAACATGGTCGAAGGCGTGACCAAGGGCTTCGAGAAGAAGCTGAAGATCGAAGGCGTCGGCTACCAGGCCCGGCTGGACAAAAAAGTCCTCGTCCTGGTCGTCGGCTACGCCAACTCGGTCGAAATGCCGCCGCCGGACGGCGTGACCGTCGAGCTGGGCGACCCGACCACGATCATCATCCGCGGCGCGGACAAGCAGAAGGTCGGCCAGTACGCCGCCGAGGTGCGCCGCGTCCGCAAGCCCGAACCGTACAAGGGCAAGGGCATTCGCTACGAGAAGGAGCAGGTCCGGCGCAAGGAAGGCAAGTCGTTCGCGACCAGCAGTTGAACGCGGCATCAAGCAAGCGAGCGGCGGGGTTGATCCCCGCCGTATGGTTACTTCACCGAGTGCAGAGCCCACGGCTGGCAACTCCTCCGTGGACCTGAGAGAACCGAATCATGGATCGTCAACGCACCAAGCTCCGTCAACGCCTGCGTCGTCGGCAGCACGTCCGCAACAAGATCACGGGCAACAGCGAGCGGCCCCGGCTGACGGTCTTCCGCAGCTCCAAGCACATTTACGCGCAGCTGGTGGACGACCTCAAAGGCGTCACGCTGGCTTCCGCCAGCAGCGTGCTGCCCGACGTGAAGAGCGCCACGCCTTACGGCGGCAACGTCAAGGCCGCCCAGGCGGTCGGCAAGCGCCTGGCCGAGCTGGCCAAGGAAAAGGGCATCGCCAAGGCGGCTTTCGATCGCGGCCATTACCGCTATCACGGACGGATCAAGGCCCTGGCCGACGCCGCCCGCGAGGCCGGCCTGCAGTTCTAGGAGATTGTTCCGAAGGCCGCTCGCGGCTTCGCCAGGGCTTTGGCGCTGCGAAGCCGCGAGCGGCTTGACTGTGCAAGGAAATCATCATGGGAAGAGACCGAGATCGCGATTCCCGCCATTCGGATTTTGAAGAGCGGGTCGTCAAGATTCGCCGCTGCGCTGCCGTGGTCAAGGGCGGCCGGCGTTTCAGCTTCAATGCGCTGGTCGTCGTCGGCGACAAGCAGGGCCGCGTGGCTTACGGCTACGGCAAGGCCAACGAAGTGCCGCCCTCGGTCGAAAAGGCCGTCAAGGACGCGACGGGCGCCATGAAACGCCAGCCGAAAATCTCGCTGCGCGGCAATACCGTGCCGCACCGGGTCGTCGGCAAGTTCGGTGGCAGATC
>JAGVLI010000879.1 GCA_020054355.1 Planctomycetales bacterium
CCAGATCCTGCGCCGCCGCCAGTATCGCCCGCGCGCGTTCGGCCACCTCCAGTCCGAGCGGCGTCATCAACACCGTCTGCCTGTCCCGCTCCACCAGTTGCGCGCCGAGCACGCCCTCCAGTTCCTTCAAGCCCGCGCTCAGCGTCGATTGAGTGACGAAGCAGGATTCCGCCGCCCGCGTGAAATTGAGCTGCTCGGAAAGGGCGACCAGATAGTGCAGTTGCTTGAGCGATGTCAAAGCTGCCATGGCTGAAAATCCTATTATCGGCTTTATCGATTTTATCGATTATAACGCGCAATATTATTCGTTGGATCATCTCTGGTCCCCAGCCCAGAATGCACTTCGTCACGACAAGACACACGGAGATCACCATGAACCACCCGATTGCAGCCACCTGGAAACTGCAGGTCACAAGCATCGCCCTTCCCGGAGGTCGACTCGGGAACAAGATCCGTTTCGTCGCAGGCGTCGTAATCACCTTAGGTGGTGCCGGCGTGTTGTTGGCGGACCTGATCCTCATGCCTTCATTCGGCTGATCCATCAACTCTCGCAGCCAAGTAAGGAGTACAGAGATGAGCAAGAAACTCACTACCAACACAGGTTGTCCCGTCGTCGATAACCAGAATGCAATGACCGCCGGGCCGCGCGGTCAAGTCCTACACCGAGGAAGGCAACTGGGACAATTAGGTAAAAATTAATTGATCGATCGGTGTCTTAACTCTACAGCGGATCGAGCAGTGAATTGCAAACAACCAAAGGAGAAAGCCATGTCAACCGAAGCAAAATGCCCATTCTCGGGCGACGCCCGCACAAGCACAGTCGCTGGAGCCCAATCGAACGCAGACTGGTGGCCCAATCAACTGAAGCTGAACATCCTGCACCAACAGTCCTCGCTGTCCGACCCCATGGGCGAGGCGTTCAACTACGCCGAGGAGTTCAAGAGCCTCGACCTGAATGCCGTGAAGAAGGATCTCTTGGCGCTGATGACCAACTCGCAGGACTGGTGGCCGGCGGATTTCGGCCACTACGGACCTTTGTTCGTTCGCATGGCCTGGCACAGCGCCGGCACCTACCGCACCGGTGACGGCCGCGGCGGCGCAGGGACCGGCAGCCAGCGCTTTGCGCCCCTGAACAGCTGGCCCGACAACGTCAACCTCGACAAGGCGCGCCGCTTGATCTGGCCGGTCAAGCAGAAGTATGGGCGGAAAATTTCATGGGCCGACCTGATGATCCTCTCGGGCAACGTCGCTCTGGAGTCTATGGGATTCAAGACCTTCGGTTTCGGCGGCGGGCGCGTGGACATCTGGGAACCCGAAGAGGACATTTACTGGGGATCTGAGGGCAAGTGGCTGGATGACAAGCGCCACAGCGGCGAACGTAAGCTTGAAAATCCTCTTGGCGCGGTTCAAATGGGCCTGATCTACGTGAACCCGGAGGGCCCGAACGGCAACCCGGATCCGGTTGCCGCTGCCAAAGACATTCGCGAGACCTTCGCCCGCATGGCGATGAACGACGAAGAAACGGTTGCGCTCATCGCCGGTGGTCACACCTTCGGCAAAACCCACGGCGCCGGCGATGCGGCACTGGTGGGTCCTGAGCCGGAAGCTGCCGGCATCGAGGAGCAAGGCCTTGGCTGGAAGAGCAGCTTTGGCACAGGCAAAGGTGGTGACACGATCAGCAGCGGCCTGGAAGTCACGTGGACCAGCACGCCGACGAAGTGGAGCAACAATTTCTTCTGGAACCTGTTCGGCTACGAATGGGAACTGACCAAGAGCCCGGCGGGTGCCCATCAGTGGACGCCGAAGCATGGCGCAGGCGCCGGTAGCATTCCGGACGCACACGACCCGTCCAAGCGTCACGCGCCGACCATGCTGACCACGGATCTCTCCCTGCGCTTCGACCCTGCCTACGAAAAGATTTCGAGGCGTTTCCACGAGAACCCGGACCAGTTCGCCGACGCCTTCGCCCGGGCCTGGTTCAAGCTGACCCACCGCGACATGGGCCCGCACGCACGCTATCTCGGCCCGGAAGTGCCTGCCGAAGCGCTCATCTGGCAAGACCCCATCCCCGCGGTCGATCACGCGTTGATCGATGCGCAGGACATTGCCTTCCTCAAGGGCAAGATCCTGGCATCGGGCCTGTCTGTCTCCCAACTGGTCACCACGGCCTGGGCGTCTGCAGCAACGTTCCGCGGCAGCGACATGCGCGGCGGAGCGAACGGCGCGCGTATTCGCCTGGCGCCGCAGAAGAGTTGGGAGGTCAATCAGCCGGCTGAACTGGCGAAGGTCCTGCAGAAGCTGGAAGCGATCCAGAAGGACTTCAACGGCGCAAAGTCTGGCGGCAAGAAGGTTTCGCTTGCCGACCTGATCGTGCTGGGCGGCTGCGCAGCCGTCGAGGAAGCTGCGAAGAAGGCCGGCCAGGACGTGAAGGTTCCCTTCACGCCGGGGCGCATGGATACATCGCAGGAGCAAACCGACGTGGACGCGTTCGGCGTGCTGGAGCCGATTGCAGACGGGTTCCGCAACTACGTCCGCAAGGGACTCGAGGGATCGGCGGCTGAGCTGCTGGTGGACAAGGCGCAGTTGATGACGCTGACCGGCCCTGAGATGACGGTTCTGATCGGGGGCCTGCGCGCCCTGACTGCGAACGTCGGCCAGGCCAAACACGGTGTTTTCACCAAGCGGCCCGAAACGCTGACCAATGACTTCTTCGTGAACCTGCTCGACATGGGCACGGAGTGGAAGGCGGTCTCGGACGCCAAGGACGTGTTTGAAGGGCACGATCGCAAAACCGGCAAACTCAAGTGGACCGGCACCCGTGTCGATCTCATCTTCGGTTCGAACTCCCAGCTCCGTGCCCTGGCTGAAGTCTATGCAAGCTCGGACGCGCAGGAGAAGTTTGTCCATGATTTTGTAGCGGCCTGGAACAAGGTGATGAACCTCGATCGCTTCGACCTCGCGTGATATCGGAGGATAGGCCTTGAAGGTCTTATGTCGAGCAACCCTGACCTGGCATCGGCTTATCCCGAACCAGGTCGAGGTTGAGCAAACCATGCAACTTCCTTTTCGCTTTGCTCATAAGGCAGTAGTTTCGGAATACACCCGCGCCAAGCTGTTTTCCAGGGTGGGTAACACCTGTGAGATGTTCGCTCGATTTTCCACCGTGGCAGGCGATGTATCCCGCGCGGGACTACCGCTACGTTTATGCAACGCCGTCTATTGAAACGATGTTTTGAGTCTGACCGCACACCACGGCAAACGCGGTGTAATCTGAGGCATTAGAAGCGAGTTTCGACATTTAACGAAACCTGCCCCATGGATAACGCTCAAACTCAACCAATTTCAATGCGTGCCGCCTGGCTTGCCCAGGCGCAGGCGCATCCAAATACCACGCTGGGCCTGGCGGGTGCGGCCTTGGCCATACTCTGGCTGCTGGTCACCAGCGGCTACAACGCCCTCCATGCCGACGCAGAGGCTTATTTGCGCTACGGTATGCTGGGCGGCATGGCGGGCTTCGCCGCCACCGCCCTCGGTGCGCTGTCCGGCATCGGGCTGCGGAATCTTTCGACGCGTGCCGAGGATAGCATGCTTGGCTTTGCCGCCGGCATGATGTTGGCCGCAAGTTCCTTTTCCCTGATCCTGCCTGGCGTCGAAGCCGCGAAGGAAATGACCGGCAGCGGTCCCCTCGCGGCCCTCACGGTGGTGGCGGGGCTGGCGTTGGGCGTCGCTCTGATGCTGGGGCTCGACCAGTTCACACCGCACGAGCACGAGCACCTGGGTCCCTGCGGCCCGGGCCGCGAGCGGATCGGCCGGGTCTGGCTGTTCGTGCTCGCCATCACGCTACACAATCTGCCCGAGGGCATGGCCATCGGGGTAAGTTTCTCGAAGGGCGACCTGGGCGTCGGCCTGCCATTGACCACAGCGATCGCCATTCAGGACATCCCCGAAGGGCTGGCGGTGGC
>JAGVLI010000740.1 GCA_020054355.1 Planctomycetales bacterium
GCCAAAGCGCTGCACGCGGTAGCGGTGGACAAAGCGGAAGCGGACAACTCGCCCACCCAGAAGCCTTCGGGCGTGCGCTCGGCCAGCAGCGCCGCCAGGGCGGTCTGATAGGCGCGGTCCAGGCGGTCTGTGGGGAGGTTCGGCATGCTGGTATACTTGATAGCCGGCGATTTGCTCCAGGCAACGGAGGACGCGATGATTCAAGCCAATTTGCTGACAGCCGTCCCCATCCCGGCAGACGTGGCTGCCTTCGCCACCGAGCAGGGCGTCACCACGCAGCTGCCCGTGGTGGTGGACATGACCCGCCGGCTGTTTCCGGAAGCGGAGATGTTCGTGCAGAACGAGGACGATCCGGAAATCGCCAACGACCGGCATATCGTGATCGTCACCCGGCCCAAGGGAATGTCCGTGGAAGAAGCGCTGGAAAAGCGCTGGGACTGGCACAAGGAAATGTTTGCGTGCTGTCCCGCGCCGCTGGTCTGCGTCTTCCGGCTGGGGGTTGAAATAGGATGATTTCAGGCAAGGATATACGGATTATCCACGCTTGCGGCTTCGCGAGCATCAGCGGTGCCAACCAATCTGATGCCGACTCAGGGCGACGGCAACGACTGCCGAATCTGGTCCAGCAGTTCGCGGGTGCCGTGCTGCTCGCACCAGGGCAGGACGTAGTGCCAGTCAATCCTTGCCGCATGAAGGGCAATCACGTTGCGAACGTCGTCTCGATCCTTGAGCCGTTGAGCGTGAACCGCCCAGCGCAGCTTGGTGATGACGACATCCTCGACCGTTGGCAGACGAATCGCACGCCCCTGCGACGCGACCGTGGTACGTCGCGAAAAGCGCATCTGGTCGTGCGGGTCGTCGCTCAGGCGAAACAACTCAATATCGAATTTGATGCTTGGCACTTGCAGCAGGGAGCGCAAGGTAGTGGTCACCGACTCGAACCTCGGCTGGGGGTCGAGACGAAAATCGGGACCGAGAATTTGCATCAGGGCGGGAAGCAAGCCGGAGTCCATTTGAACGACGAAGTCGGCGTCCTGGCTGGAGCGCGGCGCGCAGTAAAAGTTGACGGACCACGAGCCGACCAGCATGTAAGGCACGGCCAGCTCGTTCAGGGCGTCAATGACCTTGAGCGTCGCTTCGTCGCTGGTCATCGGGGTACTCCAGACGTTTCAGCAAATCTAGTCTCTGGCCCAAAATCTCTTCAACTCGTCGAGCGTCAGCCTCGGGGAATTCCTGGCGAATGCCATCGCGCATGCGCTGCCGAGCCTGGTCGAACAGCCGGGCGCCTTCGAGCATTCGTTCGACCGGCGTCATGGTCTCGGCGCGGCGTAGTTGTTCTTCAAAGAGGGCGTCGGCAAGCGGTTTCGTGGGGTGCATGATCTCTTATCTCCGATGCAAGCCTTCAGCACTGCTCTGATTATCATCTTATCGAAGCGATTGCTGCAACCGTCTCGTGCCACAGTCCCGGCGACACATCGCAGGGGCCGGTGGACGAAACCAATGCCAATCCCTCCGTGGGAGAACACCTTCGGACCGACGCAATCGCTCCCGCGATCACCGCCGGCGAACGGCTCATGCCCGCTCCGCAAAACACCAACGTCGGCGTACCGGCCCGAAGCAGCATGGCCACGGTTTCGACTGCCGCCCGCAGCAGCCAGGGCGGATTGCCGGCGCCATCGATCAGCGGCAACCGGCAATAGACCAACTCGCGCGTGACGACCGCGGGCGGTTCATTCAGCGCCAGGTCCACGACCGCTTCGATACCTGCCGCCAGGACGCCGCGCAGGTCGCGGATGTCGCCGACGTGGCCCAGCCAGAGCGGGTATGGCTGAATCTGTCGCATGTTATGCCCCCGCCGCCCCACGCTCCAGCAACCGAGGATCGTTCGGTACGATCAGGTCCGCCGCACCGCGCGGGTCGTCCCGCGCGAAATGAATCTCCTCGGCAGGAAAGAACATCGTCCGGTAGGCCCGCACCGTCTCGTCCGGCGACAGACCTTCCTGCGACCGGGCGACCGACCGCTCCAGGGCGGTTTCCCAGCTGCAATCGATCCACACGGCCAGGTCGAAATGCTGTCGATAGGCGCGCTTGAACAGGTAAACGCCTTCCAGCACGATGATGTCCAGGTCGGCGAACTCGTAGGTAAACGGCCGGCTCGCGGCCGCCGTCTCCTCGACCCAGTCCATCGTCACGCGCGCACTGCGCGTTTCGCGCAATGGCAAGACTAGCCGGGTAAATAGTTCATCGAGGCGCAGGGCGTTCTCGTAGAAGTTCTCGGCCGGCCGCAGAGAATCGAAGCGGATCGCGGGCAAGTTCAGCCAGCCATCCACGTTGATGGCCGCCGTTTTCAGCCCGCGCTCGCTGAACGCCGCGACCAGCTGGCCAGCCAGGTAGCCCTTGCCGCAGCCGTCGATGCCGCTGAGGCCGACCAGCAACGCCATCGCGGGCGGATGGTTCGCCCGACGGCTGAGGGCCGTATCGACGACGGCGGCAATCGTTTGCACAAGCTGCTCCTTGAGGCCGAACGCAAGCGCGCCTGCCGGGTCCGCCGCAAGAGTTCGATGTGCGGTTGGGCGGCAATCAACCGAGGGGAAAGGCACAGGTTACGGCAGCCCCAATCCTGCTTTCAAGCAATCGTCGAGCTTTTGCAGCAGCGTTGGCGCCAGGCTTCCCAACACCTGGGCAACGGTGTCGCTGTAGACGGTGTCGAGCACCAAGCTGGAAACGACCGAATCGACGAGCAACCCGGTCGCTTTGCCGTCGGGCGTGCTCATGTCGATGTACAGGCAGGCCGGGTCGTCTTTCATCGTCAGGTTTTTCGTAACTTCCGCAACGACGACCGTGCCGACAGTGCTGGCATAAGTGTCCGACTGGACCACCACGGCAGGCCGCTTCTTGCCGCGCTTACCGGAAGGGTGCGGAAAGCGGACCAGGACCACGTCGCCCCGTTTCATGGCTTCTCCGGCAGGTCGTCGTATTCATCCCAGTCCTCGTGCTGGACTCTCTCCCAGGCCAGGGCCTGAAGTTCCTCCCTGGTCCAGGGGCTGTCGTCGTACTCGTCCTCCTTGAGGCGTTCGTATTCGTCCACGCGGAGCAAGACAAAGGTCTCCTTGGTCCGGGGATTGACGATGCGCGGCGGGGTCGAGTCGGGATGTTCCAGGGCCTGCGCTTGCTGTTCGGTCAGTTCGATCATGGCTGCCTCCTTTCCTGCATCGTAGCACCTCGGTCCCCAGGAGTGAACGGTGCATCGGCGGGGCCGGTCACTGGTATGCCTCCCATACGATCCTTCTATCCAGCGGACTCGCCCGACTCCGCCACGCTGCGAAAGGTCAATGAATACCGCTGTTCTTTCACCGCCACCACCTGATGCTGATACTCCCATCGTGCCGGACCCTGCATGACATACAGCGATCCGGGCACGGCAAGTACCTCGCAGCTCGCTTCCTTGGTGCCGTTCGGTCGGAATTGCAACCGCGCTGCGGCACCCAGGCTGACCGCCATGACGCACTCTCCGAATCGGGGCGCGTCCGTATGCCAGCCGATGCCCGCTCCTTCCGGGTAGCGGGTGACGATGCACTGATTGAATTGCGCGCCTTCTCGGCAATGCGGCAAGGCTCGTTCGATCAGTTCCGCCAGGAAGCCTGGCATCGCTTCGGCCTGATTGAGCTTCCGGCCAGTGGAGACATAGGCATAGCCGAACTGGGCGTATCCCCGCTTGAGCCGCTGGCCGCGGAACAAATCGTGCTGATAGTCGAGATCGTTCAATCGCTGGATCAGCCCGAGTTGTTCCTGGGCGCTGAGAAAATCAGGCAAGTAAGAAAAGCCGGCCGGTGTTGGCCCCATGATTGCCTCCTGGACACCATGTTAGCATGAGGCCGTGTCGCTGCGTCAGCCGCGTCCCTCGGCCCGGCTTGACGCCCGGCAGCTGCATGTGGTAATATAATACCACATGGAGGAGGATCGGTCCATGCCCTTCGATGCGATTATCTGGGACCTCGATGACGACCCCGACGGTAACGTACTGCATTGCGCCCAGCACGGCGTCACGAAGGAAGAAGTCGAAGAGGTGTTCCAGAACGCGACGGACGCCGACGTCAGCCGATCCTCCGCTCGGCCCGTGGTCTTCGGAGACACCAGCACGGGCCGACATCTGATGGTGGTGTACGAAGAAATCGACGCCGACACCGTCTACCCAGTGACGGCCTACGACGTGCCGAGGAGGCAACGACCGTGAAACGCATCAGCCGCAACCGGCGACTTACGTCGGAAGAAGCCGCCAAGTACCAGGCCATTCGAGAGCAGGTCGCCGAGGAACTGCCCGACTTGATCGCCCGCCACCACGAGCGGATGGCATCCCTCGACCAGCTGCAAGAGTTGCTCGGGCAACTGAAAGCCGCGCGCGAAGCGAAGGGCCTGAGTCTTGCCGACGTGACGGAACTTACCGGCATGGACCGCTCGGCGCTCTCGAAGCTCGAAACCGGCCAACGCGCCAACCCGACCGTGGAAACCCTCGTGCGCTACGCCGAGGCCGTGGGCAAGCGCCTCGTCGTAGCGCTGGCTGATGCACGACAGGATTGACACTAATCAATACCGCTTTCGTCCCTTGACTTCCCCCGCAGAATCGAAGATGACCGCTCGCCTTCGCCGACCGGCCGACCGGAACAGTTGTACCACTCTTGCCGATGACATCGTTTCTTTCGAGAATTCACTTATCCGGCTCGGCGCGCCGGCGCTGGTTGATCCTGGCCGGACGAACCCGCATGGCCGATGCGGCAAAGCAGGCGGGCTTGGCAAGAAAGTCCGGAACCGACCGGACTGGCAAGGCGGGCAAAAGCCCACGAATTTTTCGGCCAGTCTTCCGGGCAAATGCTATCTTAACTGTGGCGGGATTGGCGTCGCCTCTGCCGAACTCCCGCGACGCACTCCACCCAGGCACCCGGCCGCACGGGCCAACGACGGTTCGATCATGGACCTGGCGAAAAACCTGAAGATCGACAGCGTCTCCCGGCTGCAACCCACGCCGCCGTGGCAAGTGCGGCCGCAGCAGACCGTGGCCGATGCCGTGCAACTGATGCGCCAGGAAAAGGTCGGCTGCGTCCTGGTCTGCGCCGACAACCGCCTCCTCGGCATCTTCACCGAACGCGACCTGATGCGCCGCGTCCTGGCCGAGAACCAGCCCCTGAGCCAACCCGTCGAGCAGTGCATGACCCCCGACCCGGTGACGGTCCATCCCAAGGACCCGATCGGCAAGGCGGTCCGCCGCATGGAGGAGGGCGGCTATCGCCATCTGCCCGTGGTCGACGAAGCCGGTCGAGCCATTGGGGTCCTGTCCGTCAAGCGCATCGTCCATTACCTGGTCGAGCATTTTCCGACCACCGTTTACAATTTACCCCCGGACCCCGGCGTCGTGCCCCAGGAACGCGAGGGTGCCTGACGCCGCTGCCGGGACGTGAACCGAGTTGAGGGACTCTCCGCCATGTCCGTGCTGAACACTGCTCAAGACCCCGCGAGTGGCCAACGACCCCGACCCGTGCAGGAAGTGGAGGAAGTGACCATCCGCTTCTGCGGCGACTCGGGCGACGGCATGCAGCTGGCCGGCACCCAGTTCACCAATACCTCCGCCATTCTCGGCAACGACATCAGCACCCTGCCGGACTTCCCCGCCGAGATTCGCGCCCCAGCGGGCACCCTGGCCGGCGTCTCCGGCTTCCAGATTCACTTCTCCAGCCGCGACATCCATACCCCCGGCGACAAGCTCAACGCCCTGGTCGCCATGAACCCGGCGGCCCTGAAGACCAACCTGCGCGACCTGGAACCGGGCGGCATCCTGATCGTCAACACCGATGCCTTCGCCACCAGCGACCTGCACAAGGCCGGCTACAAGGCCAGCCCGCTGGAAGACGGCTCGCTGAAGGGCTACCGCGTGATCCCGGTCAAGGTCACGCAGCTGAACCGGCAAGCCGTGACGGAATGCAAGCTGTCGCCGCGCGAAGCCGACCGCTGCAAGAATTTCTTCGCCCTGGGCCTGGTCTACTGGCTCTACGAGCGCAGCCTCGACCCGACCCTGCGCTACATCCAGCAAAAATTCTCCAAGAATCCGGCCGTGCTCGAAGCCAACACCCGCAGCCTGAAGGCCGGCTACAACCTGGGCGAGACCATCGAGGCGCTGCCCGTCCACTACAAGGTGGCCAAGGCGGAAATCAAGCCGGGCACCTACCGGAAGATCACCGGCAACGAGGCCATCGCCCTCGGGTTGACCGCCGCCGCCAACCTGGCGACTACGCAGCTGGTCTACGCCAGCTACCCGATCACGCCCGCCAGCGACATCCTGCACCAGCTGGCCGAGTACAAGCGCTACGGCATCCGCACCATGCAGATGGAAGATGAGATCGCGGCCGTCGGCGCTGCCATCGGCGCTGCCTTCGGCGGCAGCATCGGCGTGACTGGCACCAGCGGTCCCGGCATCTGCCTGAAGGCGGAAGCCATCGGCCTGGCGGTGATGACCGAGTTGCCGTTGATTATCATCGACGTGCAGCGCGGCGGTCCCAGCACCGGCTTGCCCACCAAGACCGAGCAGGCCGACCTCCTGCAAGCGATGTACGGCCGCAACGGCGAATGCCCGGCGGCCATCATCGCGCCTTGCTCCCCGGCCGACTGCTTCCACATGGTCTTCGAGGCCATCCGCCTCGCCGTCGGCTTCATGACCCCGGTCTTCCTGCTGTCCGACGGCTATCTCGCCAACGGCGCGGAACCGTGGATGATCCCGAAGCTCGAAGATTTGCCGCGCATCAAGATCGCGCATCCGGACGCGCCGAACAGCAACGGCAATGGTGAAGCCCCGCACTTCCTGCCCTACAAGCGCGACGAGCGGCTGGTGCGGCAATGGGCCTTGCCCGGCACGCCCGGCCTGGAGCATCGCATCGGCGGCATCGAGAAGGAAGACGTCACCGGCAAGATCAACTACGAGCCGGCCAACCACGAGCACATGGTCAAGACCCGCGCGAAGAAGATCGCCAACATCGCCAACGAGATTCCGGAGCTGAAGGTCAACGGCCCGGAGGAAGGCGACCTGCTGGTGATCGGCTGGGGCGGCACCTACGGCACCATCCTCACCGCCGTCGAACGCGCCCAGCGGAAGGGACACAAGGTCGCCCAGGCCCACCTGCGCTACCTGAACCCGATGCCGAAGAACACCGAAGCCGTGCTGCGCCGCTACAAGAAGGTGCTGGTGCCCGAACTCAACAACGGCCAGCTGTCGCTGCTGCTCCGCGCTTTCTTCCTCGTGGATGCCGTCGGCCTGAACAAAATTCAGGGTCGGCCCTTCCTCGTCGGTGAAATCGAGCAAAAAATCGAAGAAATGCTGAAGTAACTTCAGATTTCCCATACCAACCACGGGTGGCACCGCCAACCCCAGGACAAGGAAGCCGAGATGGCGGCGGGATTCTCCTTGGGATGAGGAATCATCATGCACGCAACTCGCGCGCGGCCAGGCTGGTGGATCGGATCAGCGGTCCTGGTCGCGCTCTTGGCGGCCGCCAGCCTCACTTCACTGGGGGAGGCCCAGCAGGCCGGGCAGCAGTGGGAGATTCCGAACAAGAACGTCGGGCCGTTCGTCGTGGCGCTGGCCCAAGACCTCCAAGGCAACATCTGGGCCGGGACTGAAGACAAAGGAGTGTTTCGCTTCGATCCCAAGGCGGACCAGTGGACGCAGTTCAACAGCAAGAACGGGTTGGGTGATGACAACGCCTACGCCATTGCCTGCGACAAGGTCGGCAGAGTTTGGGTCGGCACGCTGAACAAGGGCGTCAGCGTCTACAACGGCAAGGACTGGAAGAACTACGATGTGCTGGACGGTCCCATCGGCGAGCGCGTCTTTGCGATCACGACATGCCCGACCGATGGGGACGTGTGGCTGGCGACCAGTGCCGGGTTGACCCGGTACTCGCTCAAGAACGATGCCTGGAATTACTACACGAGAAGCGATGGCTTGCCGGAGGACCAGGCGAACGCCCTCGCTTTCGATTCGCAAGGAAACATCTACGTCGGGACGCAATGCCACGGCATTGCCATGTCGTCGGCAGCGGGAGAATACAAGAAGTGGACAGTGGTCAGTGGACCTGCCCAGCTAGGGAGCACGCCAAATGGCGCCGGCTTGCCGAGCAGCCTGATTAACGCACTCTTGATCAATCGTGAGGGCACCATCTTCGCCGGCACGACCGCAGGATTGGCTTGGAGCAAGGACAAGGGGAAGACCTGGAGTCACATCCGCGGACGCGACTATGCAGCAAAAGTGAAAGGTCGATGGGGCGGTGCTTCAGTTGGCACATGATCATGTACGCAAAGCGAACAAGCAATCCGATCAAAAATGAAAAAGCGTTTGCATTCGACAATAATGATGTAATGTCCTCCTTTCCTCGTCTGGTCCTTTCGATGGATAGCAAAGCGGACGGCAAAGCGACGGATTTTCCAAAAATTAATCCCAAAGTCACTGTTACCGAAGGCTGGAGAGCAACTTTCAGCAAGGGCAACTTCTCCTTGGACGGAACGATGAGCAAGAATCAAGGCGTCTTCAAGGAAAACAAGGGCGAATGGAATGTGAAAGCCACCAATGGTGCAGTTGACTTTGTAATCACCAAGGGAAAAGCTCCGTTCTCGGATGACGATGCTTTTCGCTTTGCCACTTTCAAATCGGCCGGCGTACGCGGGAACAACGAGATTGCGCCTGGCAAGATCGATATCACGGTCGAGGATAAGCAGGCCAAGTAACAACAAGGCGTCTGTTGAAAATGACCTTAAATACGGGAGCAACTATAATGCGGGGTAGCCATCTCTTTCTAGCCGTCGGCGTTTCGTCTGTGACAGCACTGTGGCTGGTATCACTTGGGCAAGTGCAAAATGCCAATGCTCAAAACCCAGTCATGCCTTCGTCAGTTGAAGGAAGAAAAGAAGCGTTTGCAAAATTGTCCCAAGACCGGTCTTCTCAAATCAATTCCCTGGTTCTCATCCTGCGAGGCGAACAAATCAAGCGTGAGGCCGGGCGGAATGCAATCACTCAGAACGATCCTGAGTACTATGCCATACTAATGTTGGGGCAACTTCGTGCGGAAGAAGCGGTAAAGCCATTACTCGACCGTATCGATGTCGAGACGATCCGAGTGGTTAACCTGTCGCAGGGTGTCTGGGATCGCGAGGCAATCAGAGCACTGGTCGCTATCGGCAAGCCCGCAAGTAAAGAGGCCCTTGAATACCTGGCCCGCGACAAGTCAATGCAACGGGCAAGAATGTATGTCCGGGTCATCGCCGAGATCGAAGGGACAAGGTTAGGAAAAGAAATGGTCCGAATGGCTGCCGATGAGGAAAAAGACCCAGCGAAAAAGGCGCGTTTGCAAGCCGCCTCCGAGTTCTTTAGGGATGCGGACAAGCCTATTCCGTAGAGGACGAACGGCAGCACGCTCAGAAGTACCTGAACACGTCTGCAATTTTCAAGGATGGTGAGGCTATTTTCCCCAAGCTCGGCGATTCGATTGGTGTAGGGTCCATGCTTCTCGTTGTGGCGTGTTCACTCCAGGGTGCTGACGCCCCAAAGCCTGCTGAACCGCAAGACAGGATTCACCCAAAACTGCCGGAAGGGAAGAGTGTCTTTCAGCAACACTTGGCTGACCAGGAGAAACTTGTGCAGAAGTTGCTCCTGGTCTTGCGTGATTCCCGGATCGAACGGGAACGCGGCGACAAGAAAGCAGATGCCGGAAAGGATTCATTTCCGCAGCCGATCAAGAAAAATCAGGGAGCATTCCAGACGGAGGGGGAGGCATACGCGGTGTATACTCTCGGAAAACTTCAAGCGGTGGAAGCCGTAGTCCCACTCCTTGATATCATCGAAACAGAAAACGTTCGAGCCTTCAAGACCGTGGCGAATCAGGATCGAAACGTTATTCAGGCTTTAGTTTCGATTGGTAAGCCAGCTAGTCAACAGGCCATCCACTACCTTGCGCGCGATAAATCCAGCGACCGCGCCAGAATGTATGTTCGGGTAATCGCCCGTATTGAAGGAGTTCGGCTCGGTCGAGAGATGGTTCGCTTCGCGGCTGAGGACGAGAAAGACCCTGGTAAGAAGTCCCGACTGCAAACCGCACTCGATTTGTTCAAGGATGCGGACAAGGCCAATCCGTAGCGCGTAGGGTGCGTCCAGCGGAAGGCGCAGATGCACCGCACCGAAAAGGGCGCGCAAGCTCGCCAGCTGGCGGTGCGGCGAAAAGAGTGGCTCCGTCCGAAAACTCGTTACCTGTTGGTTCGTCGATGATGATGTCGTTTTCTGAAATCCGCAATTCAGAAGAGGTCTGTATGTCAACGGTTACCGCGCTGAAGACTCTGACTGCCAAGGACCTGGCCAGCGATCAAGAAGTCCGCTGGTGCCCCGGTTGCGGCGATTACTCGATCCTGGCCCAGATGAAGAAGGCCCTGGCCCCCCTGGGCATTCCCAAGGAAAAGATGGTGTTCATCTCCGGCATCGGCTGCTCCAGCCGGTTCCCCTACTACATGAACACCTACGGTTTTCACACCATCCACGGCCGGGCGCCGACCTTCGCCACCGGCCTGAAAGTGGCCCGGCCCGACCTGTCCGTCTGGGTCGTTACCGGCGACGGCGACGGCCTGTCCATCGGCGGCAACCACCTGATCCACGCGATCCGGCGCAACGTCGATCTCAAGATCATCCTGTTCAATAACGAAATCTACGGCCTGACCAAGGGCCAGTATTCGCCGACCTCGCGCATCGGCACCCGCACCAAGTCCACGCCGCTGGGTTCCATCGACAACCCGCTGCATCCGCTGTCGCTGGCCATCGGCGCGGAAGCCACCTTCGTGGCCCGCACCGTGGACGTGGACGTCGCCCATCTGACGGAAACCCTCAAGCGGGCCGCAGCGCACAAGGGCGCTGCCTTCGTCGAGGTCTACCAGAATTGCACCGTCTTCAACGACGGCGTCTTCGAGTACGCCACCGACAAGAGCATCAAGGCCGACAACACTCTCTACCTGGAGCACGGCAAGCCGCTGATCTACGGCAAGGACCGCAACAAGGGCATCCGCCTGCACGGCCTCGATCCGGAAGCCGTCACGCTGGGCAGCGGCATCAACGTGGACGATTTGCTCATCCACGACGAAAAGGCCGAGGAACCGAGCCTGGCTTACCTGCTCAGCCGCATGGTCTATCCGCGCTTCCCGGAGTGCATCGGCGTCTTCCGCGCCGTCCAGCGGCCGACCTACGACGAGGAAGTCAACGGCCAGATCGACCAGGTCGTCAAGGCCAAGGGCAAGGCCAAGCTGGAAGACCTGTTCGCCAGCGAGGATACCTGGGTCGTCAAATAGTGGAGAGTGGCCGGTGGCCAGTGGTCAGTAGTCAGTGGCCACTCGCGCTCATAGAATCAACGGTAAGAAGGATTGCCACTGGCCACCGACCACTAGCCACCGACCACTACGATGATTTGTCCACACTGCGGCCACGATAACCTGCCGGGCAGCGAGGAATGCCAGCGCTGCCAGCAGGACCTGACGCAGCTGGATCGGCCCGTCGCCAGCAACCGGGTCGAGCGCAGCCTCATGGAAGACACCGTGGCGCTGCTGCAAGTCCGCAAGCCGCTGGTGGTGCAAGCCACTACCACGCTGCAAGCCGCCATCCAGACGATGCTCGAACCGGAAGTGGGCACCGTGCTGGTGGTGGATGAAGCCGGCAAGCTAGTCGGCATCATCAGCGAGCGCGACCTGCTCACCAAGGCGGCCGGCCACGCCACTCCCCTCGATCGGCTCACCGTGCAGCAGTTCATGACGCCCGATCCCGAAACCATTACCGCCACCGACAGCCTCGCTTTCGCCTTGCACAAGATGGACATCGGCGGCTATCGCCATCTGCCCGTCGTCAAGGACGGCAAGCCCGAAGCCGTCGTCTCGGTGCGCGACCTGCTGCGGCACATCGTCAAGCTGTGCAAGGAATGTTGATTCATCGTTTCGCGGGTTTCTCTCGCGCGAAACGATGAATCATTGCGGCAGTCTCACTTCTTCTCCGGAATCAGCTCCAGGCACACCAGTCGGTCGCGGCCGCGGACGTACAGCAGGCCATGCGACAGGATCGGCGCGGCCCAGCAGGGGAATTTCAGCAGCGCTTTCTCGCCGTCCTGGTTCAGCGCCATCCGCGAGACTTCCTCGTATTTCTCCGGATTGACCTTCAGGAGCAGCAATTCGCCGCGCTCGTCCAGGCAGATGAAATGGCCATCGACCATCAGCAGCGACGAGCGCGACAGGCCGCGCTCGCCCCAAAGCTGCTTGCCGGTGGCCAGTTCCGTGCAATGCAGAGTCGCCTGGTTTTCGTGCCGGCCGCTGCAAGCGTAGACGTAGCCGTCGTGGTGGATCGGCGTCATCCAATGGCAGGCGAGATTCTGCTTGCGTGCCCGTTCCAGGTCCTTCCAGACGACTTCGTAGCCGCCGGGCTTCACCTTCAAGAGCGAACCGCCGATGCTGTAGCATTCCGAGATCAGCACGCGATCGCCGATCACCAAAGGCGTGCTGGCGTTCACGCTTTCCAGCAGCGGGGAGCGCCAGGGATAGTGGAAATCGACCTTGCCGTTCGTGGGGTCGAGGCCGAGCAGCCCGCCGCGCGCCAGGACGAAGCACCAGCGCCGGCCGTCGATGGTCGCCAGCACCGGCCCGGAATAACTGGCCAGTTCCTCGCCGCACCACCACTTGACCTTGCCGGTGTACTTGTCGAAGGCGACCACGGCCGTGCCGTTGCTGGTGATGGCTTGCTGTCGCACGTAGATCAGCGGACCTTCCTTCGGATCGTGCTCGATGGGCGGGCTGCCGCCGACCTGGGCAATGAGCAAATCGCCCTCGATGACCGGCGTGCTGCCGACGCCGAAGAAGTTCGGCACGAAGCCGAATTTGGCCTTGGTATCGATCTTCCAGATCACCTTGCCGTCCGTGACCGCCAGGCAATAAAGCATGCCTTCCGGCCCGTACAGGTAGACCCGCCCGTCATCGACCACCGGCACGCAGCGCGGGCCGGGACCGTAGCCGACCACGTCGTCCTTGAAATCGGTGGGATACTCGAACTTCCAGAGCTGCTCGCCGCTTTCGCTCTTCAGGCAGCGCAGCCGGTTCTTCTGATCGACGTAATCGAAGAGAAACAGCCGGCCCTTGCTGATAGCCGGCATCACGTAGCCGCTGCCCACCGCTTCGCTCCAGACGATTTTCAAGCCTTCCTTGGGCCAGGGGGTGATGCCCTTCTCGGACGAAACGCTGTCGCCCGTGGGACCGAGGAAGCGGGGCCAATCGCCGCCGGTCTTGCGGGTGCGCAGATCGGGCACATCATCGCTGGGCGGCGGCGCGACGGCGGGGTCGGGATCGTTCGGATTGGGTCGCCAGTGTCCCGGCTTTGGATTCTGACCGCCGTCCTCGCTGGTGCGGGTGGATTGGGGCACCACCTCCGGCTGCGTGAACCGAGCCACCTTCGTGGTCGGAGATTCGACATGCGTGACCGGCTGCGACCCGCAACCCACGGCAAACAGGACCAACGACAGGAGGATGATGCGCATGGTAAACTTCCTCGACCTGCGGCACTGCGGGCGCAATGAATTACTGTACTCGGGGAACCGGAGACTGTGGAAGCGAAACCCGACTTTCTCGACGCCATTCTCGCGCAGCCCGAAAGCGACGTGCCGCGCCTGGCGTTCGCCGACTGGCTGGATGCTCAAGGCGATCCGCGTGGCGAATTCATCCGCGTGCAGTGCGAGCTGGCCCGGCTGCCCGAAACCGATCCGTTGCATTCCCGCTTGAAGCAGCGCGAGGAACACCTGCTGGCAACTCAGCGAAACGCCTTGCTGGGGCCACTGGCCGCCTTGCCATTGGATGTACGCTTCGAGCGCGGCTTCATCGTCTCGGCCACACTGTCGGCCGGCACCTTCTTACAGCATGCCGATGAGCTATTCCGGGAAGCGCCGCTCCGGGAAGTCTGCCTGAAGGAAGTCCAGGGACAACTTGCCGCGGTGGCCAACTGCGCCCACCTGAACCGCCTGGAACGGCTCTTTCTGACCTTCAATCATCTGAACGCGGCTGACATCCACTCCCTGGCCGCTTCACCGCACCTGCAAAGCCTGACGACCCTGAACCTCGGCCATAACCGCATCGGCGACGCCGGACTGACGGCGCTGGCAAAGTCCACGGCATTACCGCGCTTGCAGCACCTCTGGCTGGCGAAGAACGACATCGGCGACGACGGCGCACTCGCGCTGGCCGCTTCGCCACTGCTGGCGCAGTTGAAGACCCTGCGCCTGAACGGCAACCGCCTCGACGACGCGGGCGTGCGAGCACTGGCGGCAGCCAACACGGCCGGTCTTGAAGGACTGAACCTGAGCGGCAACCCCTTCAGTGACGCCGGAGCGCTGGCACTGGCCCGTTCGCCCTGCCTGAACCAGTTGCATTGGCTGCTGGTCAAGAAGGTAGAATTGGGAGTTGAAGCGGCGCAGTTGCTGCAATTGCGCTTCGGAGTGCGGTTGAACGCGGAGCCGTTGACATAGGCGAGCGCCGCTCGGAACTGGTATTACTCGCACGTTGGACTACAATTCTGGAAACGGCTCGCGGAGGTCCACTTATGCCAGAAACCATCGCAGGAGTAGTCAAGGACGGGCTGGTTGTTCCTGCCAGTCCACTGCCGGAAGGGGCGGCCGTCGAGATTCGTTTGTGTCCCGGTAAATTGCAGTTCACGCCGGAGGAACAGGCGGAATTCGATGCCTGGAATCGCGCCAGCGATCGGGCTCTGGAGTTGGTCGATCGTCTGGCCCAGGATTCCGACCACCATGAAACGCGGTGAAGTCTGGCGCGTGCGTATTCCGATCGCGCCCGGCCATGTGCAGTTCGGAGAACGCCCGGCCATCATCGTCCAGGATGATGCGTTCAACGCGCGTTTGCCGACCGTGCTGATCGTTCCGCTGACTGGCAGTCAGGCTACCAAGCGTTTTCCGGGCACAATGTCCATCGCGCCCGATGCCAACAACGGCCTTACCGTTCCTTCAGTCGCCCTGGCCTTTCAGTTGCGCGTGCTGGACCAGTCGGACTGTCTGAAGCACCTCGGTGTTGTCGATTCGCAGACTCTGGATCAGTTGTTCCGGATGATCGATCACATCATGGGCCGCTGACGGGTGTTCGAAGCGGGCGATCATGTCCTACCGCAGCCTTCGCGAATGTATCGTTGACCTCGAACGCCACCAGCATCTCGTTCGCATCGAGACCGAGATCGATCCGTTTCTCGAAGCGGCCGAGATTCAGCGGCGCGTCTACCAGGCCAAGGGGCCAGCCCTGTACTTCGCGCGCGTCAAGGGCTGCCGGTTTCCGATGGCCAGCAATCTCTTCGGCACCATCGAACGCACTCGCTTTATCTTTCGCCGCACCCTTGCCGCGGTCCGGCACCTGGTCGAACTGAAGATCGATCCGAATGAGTTCTGGAAGAACCCGCTGCGCTTTCGCGACGTGCCGGCCACCCTCTGGTCGATGCGGCCGAAGTTCGTCCAGGATGGGCCGGTGCTGGCAGGGCAGACCACCATCGACCAGTTGCCTCAGCTGGTGTCATGGCCCAAAGATGCGGGCGCATTCATCACCTTGCCGCAGGTCTATACCGAGGATGCCGGCCGACCGGGCTGGCGCTATTCCAATCTCGGCATGTATCGCATCCAGCTTTCGGGCGGGCAGTATCGGCCGAACCAGCAGATTGGCATGCACTACCAGATTCATCGGGGCATCGGCGTGCATCATGCCAAGGCCAGGCAGCACGGCGTGCCCTTGCGCGTCGCCATCTGGGTGGGCGGGCCGCCGGCACTGAC
>JAGVLI010001060.1 GCA_020054355.1 Planctomycetales bacterium
AGCCAGGGAGCGCTGGCCGCCTGCCGGGAGTTGGTCCGGCTCGCCCCGACCTTGCAATTCCACTGCCTGCTGGCCGAACGGCTGCTGGTGGAAAACCAGGCGGGCGAGGCGCGTGTCGTGCTGGAAAAAGCGCTGGAATCCTATCGCTATTCGCCGCAGCTGATCCGTCGCAGAAATCGCAAGTGGTTCCGCGCTGCCCGCCGCCTGCAGAAGCAGGCGCGGAAATTCAGCGATGCTTCGCCGTAGTCGTCTTCACGCCGCGCTTGCCGGCTGCACCGAAGTCCTGCTACGATGCGGACAGGAGGCCATCATGATTGAGCTCACCGAAGAACAACGGCGCAATTTGAACCAGGAGTCACCGCCCCGCGTGGTGAATCCACAGACCCAAGAGCGCTTCGTCCTGATCCGCGAAGACATTTACGAAATCATGCGCAAGATCGTTGCTCCGCTGAACCGCAACTGGGACAACCCGCAAGACGACGAACCGATCGAAAAGAAATGAACCACGGCGATGTCGTCGAATTGGACTGGCCGTACAGCGATTTCACCGGGAGCAAGTTTCGCCCGGCCGTCGTCGTGCAGGCCGATTTCTTGAACGGGATTCTCGATGACACGATCCTCATCCAGATCACGAGCACTCGGCACGGCATTCCCGGCATGGAAGTCTTCTTGACCCCAGCTCGGCTTTGCCAGCGAAGCTCAGCGGTCCGCGGATTACTCCAGCGCTGGGAAGTTCGCGTTCCTGGTTTCTTAGATTCCGGAATCCAGTTAGAATAAGGGTCGGGCAGCGGTCCACCGGAGGAATCGGCGATGAACTTCCTCGAGCGCGAACTGACGTTGACTTCGGACGATCTGGTGGAAGTAACTCTGGACCATCCGGCCAATGTGCAGCTGTTGGATCCCAGCAATTTTCTGGCTTACAAGCAAGGGCAGCCATACCGCTATCGGGGCGGTTATGTGACACAGAGTCCTTACCGACTGCGCGCGCCTCATGGCGGCAAGTGGCACCTGGTGGTTGACCTTGGCGGCGGGCCTGGAACTGTCCGGGCTTCTGGGGTGGTCGTTTCCAGCACACCCGTATCGTGAACTTGCCGGAGGGAGTCGCCCTATGGCCGCGAAGAAACGGGAAGAACTGCACCAGGTAGCGCCGGTCCTGCGGGTGGCGCCGCTCGGCGAGTTGAAAGTCTACACGGTGACCGAGGAGGAATTGGACACCATTGGCCGCGGATCTCCGGGCGCCATTTTCTTGAATTTTGCCATTGGGTTGCTGCCTCTGGCCAGTTCGTTTTTCATCACGCTGCTGACAACTCGGATTGAAGCAACGATCACTTTGGTATTTTTCGTCTGTGCTTGCATCATCTGCTTGATCGCCGGCATCGGTTGCTCGGTGCTTGCCTATCACTACCACTCCAGCACGGCGCAGGTGATCGACAAGATCAAGAACCGCATGCCGCCCCCGCCACCGATCATGCAGGACGAATCCGAACCGGGAACCAGCGCCAGCTAAGAAACTATCCGAGAACCCTGAAAAAGATCACTATTCCGGTCGTTTTCAGGGTTAAATTGGGGTTTTCGGATAGTTTCTAAACGTGGAAAGAGCCGGTCGATTTCGCATCGAGCTGCAATTCAAAGTACAGACCGCGCACCCATTCCGGGCGGCGTGGAGAACCAGACTGCCATGAAAAAACTGCCCCACGAAGCCAAACGGCTGGGCTTCGTGGGGTCTATTTTGGTCAAGCAAGTTATCAACGAGCCGCGCCCACTTGCAGCTCGGCGCGCTTCTTGGCGATCAGCTTGAGCAAAGCGTGCTGCGGGTCGGCGAACTTCTTCAGTCCTTCTTCCATCAGCACCTTTTCCAGGTGGTCCATGTCCACTTTCTTATCGATCTCGGCCAGCACCTCGGCCGGCGGCAGCTGGTCTACCTGGCGGGTAAAAGTCTTGCCGCTGTCCTGCACTGCTTGATTGGTGGCCGGCGGATTGGTCTCGATGTCCGAACCGGCGAAGGCTTCGACGTACTTGGTCGGCGGGTCGCTCGGCTTCTTGGTGCCGGTCGAGGCAAAAATCATTTCCTGGCGGCGCGGCAGCTTCTTGCCGGCCCAGTAGTCGCGGTTCATCTTCCAGATGCGCTTGGCGTTGACGATGCCGACCATGCCCTGCGCGGCGGCCGACAGCTCCGGCACGTGCTTTTCCGTGTAGACGTCGAGCCGGCTGACGAAGATGCTGTAGACCGACTTCAGCTCGTCCGTCGATTTCCGCCGCTGCGCCCCGCGCCAGACCGCGTCGCGGGCGGCGATGTACTGCTTGTCCGAGAAAATCAGCGTCACGTTCAGCGTCACGCCGGCCGCGCATAGCTCCTCGAGGGCAGCCAGGCCGCCGGGCGTGGCGGGGACTTTAATCATGCGGTTCTTGTGGCCGGCCGCCCACTTCTTGCCCAGCTCGATGTAGCGCTTGGTCCGCTCGGCCACCGGCAGGTTCAGGCTCACGTCCTCGAGGATCGGGTCCAACTCGAAGCTGACGTAGCCATCGTTGCCCTTGGTGCTTTCCCAGACCGGCAGAAAGACTTCCTGCGCCTGGCGGACGAGGTTGTCGGTCAGCTGCCAGGCCAGGGTTTCATCGTCCAGGCCCTTCTGGATGAGCTGCACGATCTGCGCGTCGAAGCGGCCGGTCTTGATGAGGTCGCTGATGATGATCGGGTTGGAAGTGGCCCCGGTGGCGCCGTTGGCGCGGTTGCGGGCGATCTCGTCGGGGTCGATGGAATCGAGCCAGACCTTGGTGCCCGAAGCGACCAGCGATTGCAAGGGAGTCATGGTGAGTTCCTCGATCCGGAGGTGAAGCCAGCACGCGGGGCGACGGCTCTAACTATTGTACGACAGGTTCTCGAAGCCGGCGAGCCGATCATCAACACGGCGAGCCGGGAGCGTAAGCGACCGGAGGAACAGTCCTTCGCTGACCGTTCCTCCGGTCGCTTACGCTCCCGGCTCGCCTTGAACTTTGTCACCTCGAATCAGTCCACGACGGCGAGGATGTCTTCCTCGGTCATGATGAGGTACTCGACGCCATCGACGGTCACCTCGTTGCCGGAGTAGGACGTGAACAGCACGCGGTCGCCTTCCTTGACCTGGAAGGAGGCGCGCTTGCCGTTGTCCAGCTGCTTGCCGTCGCCCAGGCTGATGACCTTGCCCTGCTTGGGTTTTTCCTTGGCGGTGTCCGGCAGGACGATGCCGCCCGCCGTCTTGTCTTCCGCTTCCAGCCGCTTGACCACGATCTTGTCGTTCAACGGTACGACCTTCATTGCGTCGGTGCTCCTTCCAGAGTTGCTACGGATACTGAACCGCTCGCCTGCGGCTCGCGGCTAAACGGGGGACGTTACTCGGCTGCTTCCTCCGCCGGCTTCGGCGGGATGCCGTAAATCCGCAGGGCGCGGACCACGGTATACAATACGACGTTCTTGCTCACCGGCTTGGGAATGACGCTGTAAGCGTGGGCGCGGATGGCGCGGCGCATCAGGTTCTCGTCGGGTTCGGCCGTCACCAGGATGACCGGCAGCAAGGCGTTGATCTGATGCACCAGCAACAACGTCTCCAGACCGGTCAGCGTGGGCATGTTCACGTCGAGCAGCGCCAGATGGATCGGCGCTTCGCGGATGATGTCCAGCGCTTCCTCGCCCGAGGATGCCAAAAAGGTCCGATAGCCTTCCGGTTCCACGATCGAACGCAGCGCATCCCGACAGCCGTCGTCATCGTCGGTAATCAGAATACCGTAGGGTCGGGTTGTGTTTGTCATGCCGCTTCACCTCGCTCCGCCGTTCCTCCTCGGAAGTGGCCCGCGTCAACGCAGCGGCAGGGGCAGTTTCGCGCGGGCCGGAGGAAGGCACAGCAAATCATGTACCGCCTGGGGCCGCGAATCGGCCGTGCATGTAACCCGTTAGAATAGCTAAACATCCGCCGGGAAGAAAAGCAAGCGATGTTGCGCGGGTGGGTCGGTCGGCTGCCAGAGTGCAAGCGGGCGACTGTCAGAGTGGCAGGAAAGAGAAGTGTAAAGCCGCAAGCGGTTAAAGGTTAGCGGCGGCCCTTACCGAGGCGTTCCGGGTTGAAATCGTCGTCGTCCAGGCCGGCGGGCATCAGGAACTTGTCGTAGCAGTAGTATTCGACCTGCTGGCCGGCGCTGTCCACGGTGATGATGACCGTCGGAAAGCTCGTCACCGGGTCGAAGAACCACCAGCGGCGGCCGCCGCCCGGCAAGGCGGTCTCTTCCCGCTCCGCGATCAGCTGCTCGACGGCTTCCAGCGGCTGTTCGTG
>JAGVLI010000649.1 GCA_020054355.1 Planctomycetales bacterium
AGCCAGCGCTCGGGCAGCGCGCCGGCGGCCAGCGCGCCCAGGCAGATGTCGGCAAAGGACGTGAAGACGTTCGGCAGCCGGACCAGCTGAGCGTAGGGCTTCAGACGCTCCAGGAAGTGCGGCATGCTCGGCGGTGCGGACGTGGCCATGATGGGTTTCGCTGCCGACGGCCGGCCTAATACTTCGTGAGAATCCAGAGCCAGACCATACCCCAGATCAGAATGCCCGCCAGGCTCATGAACACGCCGAGGATGGCCCGGATATTGCTGGTGACGTTGCCGTAACTGCTCGCCTTCCGCCATTGGTACAAGGCGATGAGGCCGCAGGGCAACGCGATGACCGCGAAGAAGAAGCCGAGCAGCGGAAACAGCATACCGATCAGCCCGAAGTAGCAGGACACCAGCGACCAGCCGCTGACCCGCTTGGGGATGAGAAAGTCCGCGGGACCGATGGCATCCGCGGATCGGAGCCGCAGGTCGGGGGCTGGGTTCGCGCCCGTGCTGGGCATCGGGAAATCCGTGGGCCGGGTGGAGCCTGCCGGGCGGAGATGCGCGTCGGGATGTTCGTTCATGGGCTTGCGGGGTTAGGCCGTGGGTTGCATGAGCCGCCGCACTCGCTCGAACGCGGTGCGGGCCGCCAGGTCCGGATCATCGACATACGGATACAGCTCGATCGTGATCCAGCCATCGTACCCGGTTTCGCGGATCGCCGCCAACGTGGACTCGAAGTCGATGGCCCCCTCGCCGGGCACCAGGTGATGATGCACCCGGGTTGCGGCGATGTCTTCGAGGTGATAGTGCCTGGTCCACTTGGCCAGGCGTTTGACGGTCGGGGCCGGGTCGTCGCCGACGCAGTAGAAATGGCCGATGTCGAAGTTCAGCCCCACAGCCGGTGAGTTGATGTGCCTCATGAACTCCTCGAACTGCTCGGCCGTCTCGATGAGCAAGTCCGGCTCCGGCTCGATCAAGAGCGGCACGCCGACCTTTTCCGCATGCTCGACGACCGGCTTCAGTTCCTCGACGAACAGCTTCAGGTACGCGCCCCACGATTCGCCCTTGGGCACCGGCCCGCCCGGCTCGGTGGTGATGTTCGGCGCGCCGAGTTCCTTCGCCAGCGTCAGGGCGCGGATGGTGTGATCGACGCGGATGGCCCGGTAATCGGGGTCCGGCTCGATCCAGGACGGGTGCCAGTATTTTTGCCGGCGGTCGTTGATGGCGTTCATCATGAACGCATTGATGTTCGAGATAGACAACTTGTTGGCGGCTAGGTTATCGCGAATGCCTTGCTTTTGCTCTTCGAGCAGGCAAGCAGGCCAGGCGTGCGGGACGTCGGCCATGATCTCGACGCCGGCATAGCCGATCCTAGCCAGCCGGCTGACGGCTTCGCGAAAGGAGTATTTCAGGTAAGCGTTGGTGCTGAAGGCCAGTTGCATGGAGGAAACTCTTGAAGAGTGTCAGGACGAGGGCTGTTCGGCCAGGTCGGCGACGAAGTGCTCGACTCCCTCATGGTCGAAGATGACGGGCACGCCGCCCGGTCTGACGAACACCGCCACTCCGTCGCGGAAAACCAGCGCCCTCGGATGATCTACCTCGAACCGGGTGCCGCTCGACAGCACGACGGTAAACGGCCGGAACGGCGCACGTTCCTGGAACGCGGCCAGGGTCTGGTTGAAGTTGTCCGCAGTCATCGACCGCCCCATGTGCGGGATTTGGCGATACCCACATCCTACCGCTCCCGCGTCGGTCGGTGCAGGGACTTCTTGGAAATGCGGCAGCGCGCGGCGTACTTCCCGCGTACACCGTTGCGGATCAACGCCGGGTCGTACTTGGGGCGCAGTTCGTCATCGGGTTTGGTGTGAGGTTTCTTCTTCATAGGCGCTCTTACGCCGCGACGCTCGCCAAGCCATCCGAGGTCTGCTATCGCGACTATTCCTTCGCCACCGGCAGCGACCGCACATTCCCCGGCATCTCCACGGCCGTCGTGCTGCTCTCCAGTTCCCCGTGCGTGTGATGGTGCAGCGTGCAATCCTGATGCCCTGCAGCCGGCAGCCTGGGCCCGGGCTCTCGCCGCCCAAGCCCGGCACCCCCAACCACGACTTCGCGAAGCAAATCGAGACATTGTTGCTGCGCGCTGCTCTAGCCGAACAGCTTCCGAAAGCCTTCCTGTTCAAAGTGGCGGTCCGTGGTCAAGGCATCCTGCAATCCGCGTTCGCGCATCAAGATAAAGCTCACCGCATCGCAGAGCGAGTACTTCTTGTCGAGCCGCTCAGCCAGCAGCTGCATGGCTTGTTCGTGCAACGGCTGATCCACCCAAACGACCTCGATGTCCGGGTTCGCCGCGAGATCGGTCAGGAACTCCAGAACGGCTGGGCGCGGCAAACGCCGCGCCTGTCCCAGGGCAACGAACTCGGCCAGCACATAGGCATGAGTCAATCGGGTGCGCGCGGCCTGATATGCTTGACGGGCCGCCTCGTGCTGCGGTTCGTCGCGATGGAACAAGCAGAGCAGACCCGAAGTGTCGAGCAACATCAGTCGTCATCGTGTGGGTCGGCATAGGCTCGCGCCAGGTC
>JAGVLI010000331.1 GCA_020054355.1 Planctomycetales bacterium
CACCGGCAAGGACCGCTCGCGCTGGAAGCCGCTCGCCAACCTCGACGTCGGCTTCAAGGACAAGGGAGACGCCTGGGCGCCTCCCCGCGGCGACAAGCCCGCGCCGAAAAACGAGGGCCGCAGCGTTCGTACCGAATTCGTCATCTATTTCATCTGGCGGGAGCCGACGCCCTCCGAAGACGACCTGAAGGCCGTTGCACAGAAGTAGCCGGCAACCAAACGACCGAGGCCGCAAACTTTCAATCACTCCCAAGCAGGCAGCCGTACATGAGCATCAATAAGGAAAAGCTGGCCAAGAACCAGTTCTGGATCCTCTTCGGTGTCGTCGTGCCGATCCTGTTCTTCACCATGATCTGGCTGAAGACCGTCTCCGCGAGCCGGATCGAGGGGAGCAAGAAAGAACTGGCGCAGCATTTGAAGACACTCGACCAGCACTACCACAATCCCCCGCGCGGCAAGCAGGACCTGGAAGCGCTAGTCGAGCGCGAGGAAACCCTCAAGAAACGTCAGGACGAAATCTGGAAGTCATCGTGGGACATGCAGAAGGAATTGATGAACTGGCCGGGCAAGCTGCAGGCGCCGCTGGGCGACCTCAAGTTCGGCGACACCATCGACGTGAACCATTGCAGCGAGTACGTCCGCCCGGACATGTACCATCCCCAGTACGAGGCGATGGTCGATCTGTTCAAGCTGAAGAAAGTGAAGATCGGCCCGGAGGCGGTGCGCGATTTCGAGTTCACCCAGTTCAAGGGCGGCTGGAAGAAGGTCTTCGTCAACCACGTCGGCAACTGGGCCGCCAAGAAGCAAGCCGCGCCTTCGTCCGAGGAAGTCTGGCTGGCGCAGGAAGACGTCTGGGTCCAGCGCGAGGCGATGAAGGCGTTCCGCGAAGCGATCGACCTGGCGGCACGCTTCAACAAGGTCGAAGGCCCCAGCGAACTCAAGCCCGGCGAGCTTTACCGGAAGCACTTCAAGAACGCGGACTGGCAACTGGACCTGATCGTGGGCGAGAAGGGGGGCCGGTACTTCCTGCAAGGCCGGATCAAGAACATCACCGAACAACCGCAGATGCTGGGCAAGATCTTTTTCCAGGTCCAGCTGCACCAGGGCAACGCCGCCCCCGTGGTGCTGCCGGTCGAGGCCGACACCATCGCCGCCGGCAAGGACGCGCCGATTGCCCAGCTCGCGCTCGACCTGGCCAACCGGCCCGACGACATCCTGGCGGTGACGCAACTGTACGAGCTGCGCGACACCCCGATCCGGCGAATCGAGCAGGTGGTCGTCGGGGAACAGGCGCACCGCACTTTCGATGCGATGAAGATGCACAAGGCCAGCGCCGCCGTCGTCGCCGCGCTGCCGCCCCCCGCCGAAAGTGTCCGCATCGCCGACCGCCCCAACCCAGCCATCACGGACAATGGCCTGTCGCGAGAACGGTACGCCGATATTACCGATCAGGTCCGGCGCGTGCCCATCGCCATCGTCGCCCTGGTCGATCAAGGCCATATTCCCGAAGTGCTGGCGGCACTGGCCAGCTCCCGATTCCGCTTCCAGATCACGCAGGTCAGCTGGCAGCACTTTCGTGGCAGCCTGATCGAGCGCGATCCCGACGCGCCGCGGCCCGTCGGCGGCGATCCCAAGGGCGGCAACGATCCGGGCGCGGCCAGCCTGGTGGAGCTGACGATCCATTGCGTCGCCTCGCTCTACGAACGCTACCAGCCGCCCCAGGCAACAATTGACAAACGCTGACGGCCGAGAAGTGTTGTAGACTAGTGTCGAGCCAAGCGACTGATGGCCGTGGGTCACGATTCCAATCGTGACAACCTCGCTGCCTGTCACGATTGGAATCGTGACCCACGGGCCAGAAGTTTACGGCTTGCCGCGAAGACAACCCGCGTATTCGGAAGCACAGTCGATCGAGACAGGACCGGCCTCGCGGTCTTGCGGAGGACTCTGGCATGGCGAAGAACAGCGGCTTCCAACAGTTCTTGCTGCAAAAAGGCGAACGGCTCGGCTTCGGCCTGGCGCTCGTCGTCATGATCGGCGCGATGGCCTTCGGGGCGCTGGGGGTCCCGTGGGACAAGAGTGCCACCGCCATCGAAAAGCAAATCAAGGATCGGCATCGCGATATCCGCGACCAGCTCGACAACAAGATCGTGGCCGCCCCGGAACCGCTGCCCCCGGTCCTGGTGAAGAACCACGTCAACGATCCGGTGCCGGTCGAGCAGTTCCTCACGAAGAACCCCTACTTCACCGGCGGGGCGGGCGAGGGCGGCAAGCGCGTCAATCCGTCGATTCGCACCCCCGTGGAATTCGAGACCGCCCTGGTTCGCGCCCAGGTCCGCAGCCTGATGCTCAACGTCACCGGCAAGGACATGCGCATCGGCATACTGCTGCCCCAGGAGAAGCGCGGGCCGGAACTGACACCCGAGCAGAAGCGCTATCTCGAATGGATGAAACAACGCGCGGAGCAATACCGGGCGATGACCGGCGGCATGCTGCCGAATCCCGGACAGGGCGGCGGCAGTCCCTGGTTCCCCGGCGGCCAGCCTGGCGTCGCCGCCGACATGGATTCCAAGGTGCCCACCGTGGACTGGAAGCTGGATTGGGCGGATATGGCCCGCATCCCCGCCGGGGCCAAGCTGGCGGAGACCATCACGCCCAAGCGGCTGGTACTCGTCTCCGGCAGCTTCCCCTACCGGGAACAGCTGGAAATCTATCGGGCGGCGCTGCGCGAGAAATTGATTGAAGACCTGGCCAAGGACAAGGAAAACAACTTGCCCCGGTTCCTGGGCTTCAACGTCCAGCGCCGCACCCTGCAAGCGCCGGGCGGCGCGGAAAAGGAAACCTGGCGCGACCTGGACCTGGAAAAGGAATACCGCGCGCTGTTGCAGTCGGCGGTCGGCACCGAACCCGACCCGGCGGACATTCAGAAGCTGAGCTTCCCCGGCATGGTCATGTCCCGGCCGATCATGGCGCGCGGCGCGTATCCGGAGACCAAGTTGCCGATGATTAACAACACGCTGCGCAAGATCGGCGACAAGCCGGTCAGCGTGGAACTCACGCCGCTGCAGCGCAAGCTGTCCGGCGACACGGATGTCTTCAGCAACATCCCCAAACCCGATGAGGACGCGCTGAAAGCTCCAGCACCCAAGGACGTGGTCGGCAATGCCAACAACAAGGAAGTGGTCCTGCCGGATTACTGCCTGGTGCGCTTCATCGACGTGACCGCCAAGCCAGGCTTCACCTACGAATACCGCGTCCAGATCAGGCTGGCCAACCCGAATTACGGCAAGAAGTCCGAAGTGGCTTATCCCTCGCTGGCCGACGCCAAGGAGCTGGTCAGCGGCTGGTCCGAGAAGGTGGCGTCGATCACTTTGCCGGAAGAGACTTACACGTATGCCCACGAGCTGGACAAGGCGGTCTACACGCAGCGGGTGCGGCTCGATCCGTCGATCCGCGATTTGCCGATCGTCCAGATCCATCGCTGGATGGAATCCACCACGCTGAACCCCGACCAGGCGCGCTCCGTGGTGCCCGTGGGCGAATGGGTAATCGGCGACGTGCCGGTCCGCCCCGGCGAATTCATCGGCCGCAACGAAAACGTCGAAGTGCCGATCTGGTTCCCGAACAAGGAAGGCTTCGCCTTCGCGGTGCCCATCGGCCCCGCCAAGGTCGGCATGGGCCCCGTCAAGCCGTTGCAGGTGAAGGGCATCCCGGTCAACTTCATCACCGACGATCTGCTCGTCGATTATGAAGGCGGGCGCATTTCCCAGACGTTCCGGCTGAGCGACAAGTCCAGCAAGGATGTGACGGAAACCGCCAACGTCGAATTGCTGGTGATGACGCCCGACGGCAAGCTGCGGGTGAAGAACAGCCGGCAGGACATGGTCGACAAGGATCGTGAAACCCGGGCCGCCGAGTGGGACCGCTGGCGCGAGGAAGTGCGGAAGAACCCCGGCAAGCCCGCGCCAGGAACCAAGCCGATGAAAGACCCATTCGCCAAACCGAAGTAGCCCACCCGGCACGTTTCGGCAAATGGACTTTTTCAAACCACGACCCACGGACCCCAGTCCGTGGGTTTTTTCGTCATGGCTGGCAATCCGGCATAATGGCTCGCCCGGGCTGGAGGCGCCCTCGGACTTCCGAAGCAGACGGGTTGGCAAAATCTGCCCGGATTCCTTCGGGCTGCTCCAGCGCCGGGCGGAACCGAAAATGCGATGACATGCGCTCCCAAGGCGTAGGGCGCCCAGAGCCACATGCTCTCGCACGGGAAATCTAGCCGACCGGCGCGGGCTGTCAAACGCACCGGCCCGTTCGACGGAGCAATCTCCTGCCCGAACTCTACCTCGGCAAGCAAGGTAACGAATTTGCCGAGCAGAGGGAGAATACCGGACGCACGGCGCACAAGCAGGCTGCCGGTTCGGGCGCTGCCGTCAGCCCTGGACGGCCAGGCGATAGAGGATTTCACTGGCCTGCTCGACCTCGTCGAGCGACACCCACTCGTCGCAAGTATGGGCCTGGGCAATGTCGCCTGGCCCGAAGACCACCGCCGGCACGCCTGCTTGCGCAATCGTGGAAGCGTCGGTGCCGTAAGGCACCGCTGTCACCTCGAACGAGCCGCGCACGGCAGTGATGGCCGCGCCCAGTAACTGAATCAACGGCTCCGAGTTTGCTGGACTGAGCGCGGGGGCGGCCAGCCAGGGCGGCGTGACCTCGAACGGGAAATCGAGCTGCGCCCGTTGACGCAAGAACTCGTCCAGCTGCCGCGGCGCTGCCTGGAGGTCTTCGCCCGGAATCAGCCGGCGATCGACTTCGATCCGGCAACGGTCGGGAACCGTGTTGGCGCTGGTGCCGCCCAGGATGATCCCGACGCTGAGGGTCGGCGCTCCCAGCAGCGGATCGCTCCGGGAGCGCTGCAATTCCTCGGCATATCGTTCGATGGCCGTCAGCACCCGGCCCATGCGATAGATCGCATTGACTCCTTGTTGCGGGCTGGAGGCATGGCAGGCCCGGCCGGCGGTATGCACATACCAGCGGGCCACGCCCTTGTGCGCCTTGACGATTTCGAGCTGCGTGGGTTCGGCCACCACGGCGAAATCGGCTTTCAGGTCCTGGGCCAAACGCTGCACACCCAGGAAAGTAAATTCCTCATCCACCGTGCAGGCCATGATGACGTTGGCGGCGCCGGCCGGCTTCTCCCGCGCCAGCCGTGCGAAGGCGCCGAGCATGCAAGCCATGCCGCCCTTGATGTCGCACGCGCCGC
>JAGVLI010000056.1 GCA_020054355.1 Planctomycetales bacterium
AGGTGCGAATGCTGGCGGGCTTCGGCGCGTCGTAAATGGCCGGCGTCGTCAGCTCGAAGGTCTGGCCCCACGGCTCCAGCACGAGCTTGACCTTCTCGCCGCGTGCCAACTCGAAGCGCAGCGAACGGGGCGATACGCGAGCTTTGCGCCGCCGCAGATAGCGCACCACGTTGTACAGCTCCACGGGCGTCATGGATAAGCGATGCAGTCCCAGGCCCATCGTCGAATGCACTTGCAGGAAACCCATCACCCAGCTGTCCGGCAGGTCGATCTTTTTTTCCTGATGGCTGCCGCTGTCGCTGACAACGGTCAGCCCCTCGGGCGCGATGTCGAAGCGCGTCTTCCGGTAGGTGCGCATCCGCTCCAGTTCCTGATGCAGTTTCAGGCTGAAGTCGATATTCGTGGTGCCGCACTCGAACTCGTCCACCCGCTCGAACAGTTCGTGCTTGACCGCCAGCCGGGCGTAAGTGCTCTCATCGCGGGAAAATGCCTCGAAGGATACTTCGTCCGGATGCACCGTCACCACCGGATCGAGGAGCATTTGCAGCTCGTATTGATCCTCGTAGATGAAGTTGAAGAACTCGAGCCTGGCCTTGTGGAAGGGCTTGAGACGTTCGCTATGGGACCGATCCAGCTCCGAAAGCCGTGCTTCGAGTGCTTCCATGCGCACGCGCGCTTTGCTGCTCTTCGTAGCAAGCCCGACGAGGAACTTACGATCCTGCTCCTCCAGCCAGGCGAAGAAAGCCAGGCGGTCGCGCGGCCGATATTTGTAGTCGCTGACGACCACCTGATAGAGCGCTGCCATCGCCTCGCGGAACAGCAGTGGTTCGCGCAGCTCACCACGAAAGAAGGTCGGCTCGCGCAGCCGGTTGGCCGCAAAGCCGACATGGGCCGAGTTCAGCCCGTTGATGATCGCACTGCGGCCGGTGTACTGCATGGGCACGATCACGCATCACCTCCGGGCCAGTCGGGATGGCAAGGTGACAAGGTGACAAGGTGACAAGGTGAAGCCGATGGGTCGTGTTCGAGCATTATTTCGTGCCTCCCGGCCAGAGGACAATGTTCGCATCGACTTCCGGGAAAGCTAGCTTGATGCGGACCAGGGCTTCGAGCGCACGCTCGGCATCGGCCCTTCCGTGCAGTCGCACCACGTCGGCGAGGATGTGGGCGGCGGCTTCTCCTTGTCGGGCGTCTTGCAAGCCCCGGCTGAGGACGAATTCCACCATGCGCCGCTTCACCTGGCGTTGCGGCCAGAGGTCGAGAAAGGCAGCGCGGAAGAAGCGTCGCAACTTGGCCAGCGGCTCGTGGCCGGGCGGCAGGTGTTTTTCCACCAGTTCCAGGGCAAAGTGACGCATGTTCGGATGGGGATGCTGCGTCAAGCGGTCCGCCAGGTCGGCGGCGTGGACGCTCGCCAGGTTCTGTCGGGCCAGTTCCTTGCCCAGTTCCTGGACATCGACGCGATTGGAATCGAGCAGTCCCATCAGGCCGTCGAGTCCGAGTGCTGCCAGATCGAGCTGACGCAAAATGTCGAAAGCGGCGTTGCGCGTGTCTTCCCAATCGCTTTCCACCAGCACGAACAGCGGACTGGGGTCCAGTTGCAGCTGGGCCAGGGCCGAATGCAGCAGCCCGTGCGCTCCCAGCCGCACTGCGGCCACGGAATGCTGGGCGAGGGCCACCAGCCGTTCCAGGCCCAGCTCCGCCACCGCTTCCGGCCGCTGCCGCAACAATTCGCCGGCCACCGACTGGGCACTCGGCGACCCGCGCAGAATCAGATCGGCAATCTCAACCACGCTGAGCAGTTCGCCCAGTTCGCGCTGCAATGCTTCTCGCGCCAGGAGGCCGTAGCCTTCATGCGCGCCTTCGGTTGCTTCGGGTTGGCGCAGGATGGCCAGGACATGCACGGCCACTGCTCGACGCAGGGCTGCATCCGCGGCCAGCGTCGGCAACACCAGCTCGATCACCAGGGCGCGCAGCTCGGCGTGCGGCATGCCCAGGAACTCGACGATCCATGCCGGTTCCTTCGTCCAAAGCGGCGCGGACAGATGGACGAACCGGATGCCCAGCTGCCGGGCGGCGGGCCGTTCGTCGGCCAGCAACATCCGCAGCAACGGCCAATCCGGATGGCGCGGATCGAAGCGCCGTTCGATTTCTTCCAGCCCCAGCGCCACCGTCGGCTGGTAGGGGGCTTGCAGCAGGGCCAGGATTGCCGGCAAGCTGGCGGCGGCCAGCGTTTCCCGATGCTTGCCGGTTTTCAGGAACGATTTCATGGCGAAGACCTGGACTTCCGGCAGCCGGGACCAGCCCAGCACGCGCAGGAAGGCGCTGGGCTGGGCATCCCAGAGTTCGGGATAGGCTTCCTCGCGCGCGTCCGCCGGCGCGGCTTGGTGCTTCGCCGAGCGAAAGGCGAAACGGAGCTTGCGGTCGTCGTAAACGAAGCGCGTGCTGCCGCCCCAGACGATGCGGTGCAGCAAGTAGCAGCGGGAAAAGGTGCCGTGCAGGCGATGGGGATTCTGCCCGTCTTCCGGCACATAGTGAATCAGGGCTTCAGCCGCCGCGTGCGCGTAACTTTCGGGCCGATGCTTGGCCACCATGCGCAGATAGCGCCAGGCCGAACGCCGTACGTACTTCTGGGTCTCCGGATGGAAGATGTGTGTCTGTCGTTGCACGCCGTCGTAGCCCGACTTGACGCTGGCGGCGGTCCCGTGCGAAGTCCGCGCGCAGACCACGATGGCGTGGCTCAACTCGCCCCAGGTGACGAAGTCGTGCCGCAGCATCGACCGCTTGAGGATGCTCTTCACATAGCGCCAGACATGCGGCCGATCGAGCGGCGTTTGCTTCAGCCCGGCGCGGACGACAGCAACCGTCAGCGGCGAGCCGATTTCATACAGCGAATCGAGAGCCAAGCCGCGCTGCGGCAACTCGCTTGCCAACACAGAGGCAGTAATCGACTCGACATCTTGACCGGCCGTGCTGAATTCGTCGGCCGATTGGAGCAGAGCGCGGATCGACTCGGGCAAGCGTTCCAGCGCGCGCTGGCGAGCATCGGTCAAGCCTGGCTGATCTCCGAGGTTGCGCAGGGCTTCCACGGCCGAGCGTCGTCGCGAAAGCAGCTTCCGTTCCGCCTGCTGGCGCAGTGCTGGAATCGCTCGAACATCGCCGATGGCGCCCAGCGCATCCACGATGGGGCAAGCGTCGTCGATGGCCTGGGGCAAGCGGGCCAACAGGACATCAACGGCTTCCCGGCAGCGCATCCAGCCAAGCCGTCCTGCGGCCCGGCCGCGCACCAGCGAATTCGGGCTATGCAACTCCTGGAGCAGCGCATGAACGCCCGCGCGATAATAGCCTTCGTTCTTCAGGCTCTGCTCGGCCTCGGCAAAGTGTTCGGCAACCTGGGCTGCCAGGACCGGGGCGGAGTCGGTCGTGTGGAGCAACTTGCGGGCGAGGACGCCGCGTTGGACGCGAACGACGAACGAGTCGGGACGCTGGGCGACGGGTTGCACCGTCAGCACGGCAACCTTCTCGACAGCGTGCGGATGGTAGAAACGAGCGCTGGGAAGGACCATCACGTGCTCCGCATCAAGCGACCTCTGGCCCGTGGGTCACGATTCCGATCGTGACAGGCAGTAACGATTGTCACGATTGGAATCGTGACCCACGGGCACATGACCTCTGGCCCGTGGGTCACGATTCCGATCGTGACAGGCAGTAACGATTGTCACGATTGGAATCGTGACCCACGAGCAGCAGGGGCGGCGCACTACTCTTCCGCGTCATCGAAATCCATGTCGCTCTGCTTCAAGGGCGGTGCCGGCTTGGGCGGCGGGCTGGCAGCACTGGGCTTTCCGCCCAGGGGCATGGTCGTGCTGTTGAACATCGGCTTGGCTTTCGGCGCGGGTTCATCCAGTTCGCCCAGCTCGGCTTCCAGGGCGGCGCGCAGGTCGGCAAAGCTGGTGAATTCCCGTTCGCGGAAGAGGTTGTAGCCGGTCCACATCAAGTCCGCGCAAATCTCCACGGGCACCCGGCCGGTATTCGCTCCCAACCCAGGCAGCGCCACGGACTGGATGCTGCCCGGCAGACGGGCATTCTGCATGTGGACTGCCTGAAAAGCCGCCGCGCACGCCAGCGCCACGTTGAGCGAATCGCTGATGTCCTGGGAGGATGACTTCATGGTCGGCGTCGAGATCAGGTAAGCAGGCTGCGTCTTGCCGGTGGGGACGCAGACGGCATGGCCGACGGGCATCGCCGGTCCATACACCCTCTGGATTTCCTGCTGCACCCGTTTTTCGATCGCGCCGCCGAGGTGATGCTTGATGACCGCGTCCAGCCCGCCGTCCATGCTGCCCCGCACGTTGGTGGGCGACACCCAGGCGCTGACCTGCTGATCGAGCATCGATCCCTGGACGATTTCCACCTCGGGGTTTTCCTCGAAGGTGGACTGCCAGGCGCCGATCATCTTCGGGTTCACATCGACCAGGATGACCTTGACCGGCATGGCTGCTCCCTTCGTGAACAATCCAAGATCAAGCCGCGAATTCCACCAGGTATTCCAGCCGTTGCTGCTGCGGGCGATAGATCACGTACTCGTCGTCGGTGAACTCGGATTTCACGCCGGGCTGGTTGCGAAGGCCGTGGCAGCTGTGATAGCCATCCGGCGGGCCAGCCAGGCCGTAAGTGATCTTGGTGTATTCTTTCTTTTTGCCCAGCGCCACGCGGGCGATGCTCATCAAGCGCGTGTTCTGCTTGCCCGGTGAAGTATAGAACGCGCTGGTGCAGGCGGCGTCGCCGAAATAGATGCCGTTGCCCAGCCAGCCGGCATCCGTCCGCTGCACGCCCATGCTGACCACGATCTTCGGCAGCAGGATGCCGCGCGACAGGATGCCCACCCAGTTCTGAATCCGCGAACCGTGGAAGAGCAACTTCTCGTTGCCCACGTCCCTGGCGAAGTTTTCCCACTCGCCGCCCCGCTTGACCGTGAAGATGTTCTTCACCTTGATGTTCCGCGTCCGCAGCTGACTCTTAACAACATGTTCGGCCAATTCCTGAAAATGTCCGCCGGCCGGATCGAGCCAGCCGACCTTGCAGTTGAGTGCTTGATATTCCTTGTCCACGGTGGCATCGAAGAGCACGCTGCCGTCGCCGTTGACTTGCAGCATGTCCTTCATCAGCTGCAAGGTTTCCTGCTTCTGGAAGATGTTCTCCAGCGTGTTGATGACCGCCCCGTCCACGGCGGCGCGGGTGCGGCCGATGCGATGCGGGATGGTCGTGTAAAAGTCTCCGGACAGTTCCACTAGGCGTTCGTCGCGCTGCTTGGACTGCGCCTTTTGAAACAGGGCGTACAGCTCTTCCAGGATTTTCTCGCCCTTTTCGATCTGGCCGACGGTGAGAATGCCGAGCGGCGTTTCGATGCCGTTGGCGGTGATCTTGGCGGCCACCGTGCTGGTCAGGGCGTTGGTGGCTTCGTCGTAGAGGTAACGCACCAGCGCCTGCACGCCCGGATGCAGCGGGCTGGTCTTGATGACCGGAACAGCCGCGCCATCCTTGCTCTTCAGTTTCTCCAGGGTCTTACCATCGACTTCGCCCGTGGAGGTGCCGCGCGCCTTCTGCGAGCCGATCTTGCTGGAAGCCAGCGCCACTTCCTTGTAGCCCTTGCGCGGCCCGGTTTTCTCGCGCAGGATCGACTGGTAATTGGCGTCGGCCAGGGGCAGCGCATCGAAGAAACGGCATTCCTTCTGGCCGGCGTTAGGGTTGGTTTCCAGGTCGTCGGTGCGGCCGTAGTGCGTGAAGACGCGATACAGCTCGCTGCCCTGGTGCTTGGCGGCGTGCAGTTCGATGGCGTAATACTTGTTGTGATTGGTTTTGATATCGGTCACTTGCAAGACGGCTTTCTTGACGATCTCGAACTCGTCGGGAAAAGCCGGCGCGCTCGGATCGCCGAATTTCCATGCTTTGATGGTTGCCATGTGGCTCCGCTCCCGCGCGAGGAGGAAAGTGGGACTTGGGTGAAAGGGTAACGGCGGACAGCCGTCGATGCAATGTTGGCAGGTGCGATTTATCGTTTCGCGGGATTTCCCGAGCGGTCGCGGTTCCAGTCATCGACCGCCGACCGACAGGCCGCGATGTGCGCTGGCGTGGTGCCGCAACAGCCGCCGATCATCCGCGCGCCGGCCGCCAGCAGTTCGGG
>JAGVLI010000180.1 GCA_020054355.1 Planctomycetales bacterium
CTGGCGGCGGGGGTGGACCGGACGCTGGCGGTGGTCATCGGCCTGATCGCCTTCGGGATCGTTTTCGCCTTGAACTCGGCGGTTCATTCCTACTTGATCCTGGCCTACACCGACAGCGACAAGGTGGCGATGAACGTGGGGTTTTACTACATGGCGAACGCCTGTGGGCGGCTGGGCGGCACGGTACTCTCCGGCCTGCTGTATCAATACTTCTCCCTGGAAGGTTGCCTGTGGACGTGCGTGATGTTCACGTTGGCCGCTGGCATCCTGTCTCGATTCTTACCCACTGCCGGGCAAGGCCAGGTCGCCCTGTCGGCCCTCGGCGGCGACGAGTGCTCCCCAGACCGATGAGGAGATGCAAGCTCTCTTCGTCCCAGGCCCGAACTCTTGCGGTCCTTGCTGCGTAGAAAAGGGTGATGAGCGCTTCCTCGACGAAACTCCTGGTCCTGACCAGCGCCGTGCTGCTGGCCCTGCCGCCGGGCTGGTGCTGCGCCACGCCCCGCCAGCACGTCGCCGAACGGCCAGCCCCAACCGCCCTTGCTTGCTGTCAGCACCAAGAAAAGCAGCCCGCGCCGAGTCAGGAGCCGGCACCCAGCCTGCCGACCCAGAAGTGCTGCTGCGAACAAGACCTCGCCAGCCCGCAGACGCCAGAAAAGGCATCACCCGACCTGACTATCTCGGCACCGGTCAGCCCTCCCGACGCTCCGGCAGCAGAATATGCGGGTGCCGCTGATCCCAACTTTACCCGTCCAAGCTCATCGCTGCCCTTGCACGTCCTCCAGTGCGTCTGGCGTTGCTAATCTGCGGACCCTGCCCCCGATGACTGACGAGGTCCGCGGGCCTCCCCGCTATCTGTGTTTCTCGGGCATGAATTCGTAGGTTCTTTCCACTGGAGATTCCCATGTTGACGAAGATTTTCTCGGGTCTGGTCCTGTCCCTTGGTCTGCTGGTCGCCGGCCCTGGGTTCTCGGAAGAGAAGCCGGCCCAGGCTGACTGCTGTAAGGCGAAGCTGGCCTGCTGCGCCAAGGACAAGGCGTGCTGTGCGGCCCCGGCCAAGCTGGGCTGCTGCGCCGAGGGTATGAAGTGTTGTGGCAAGGATGCGGCCTGCTGCGCCGCCGTTCAGGAGTGCTGCAAGGCCGGAGCGGCTTGCTGTGACGAGGCCAAGGCGTGCTGCGGCCCCGTGGCCCAGAAGGAGGCGAAGGGCTGCTGCGCCGGCGGCAAGTGTTGCTGTGCCGGCGGCGAGAAGAAGTAACCGAGGTTCGGTTGAGGGCGGGCATTGCTGCCCGCCCTCTATAGCTTGCTGAATCGAGTCAGGAGATCGGCTGCCCCAACCCCGCCGCACGCTGGGTAGGTTCTTCCGGCCCCCGTCCGGCGCAGCAGTCGGCCAGCTTGGCGTCGCACGCCGGGCAGCCGGCACTGAAGACCTCGATCTTGCGCTTGGTTGTCATCGTGGAAACTCCCAAGCTCCCAAGTTGAAGCTGCGGCTCGGCGGGAGCAGACCGAGCGCCGGTTGTCGATCGGATGGGCCACGCAGTCCACGCCGAGGCGCCGATCAGCAGAACCAAGCTGCCGTAAACCGCCTCCGGGGCGTCCGCGGCAAACTTCCCGAGCAGCAGCAGCGTCCCGGCCAGCACGCCGACGATGAACGGACCGTACCCTCGGCGCCTCTCAGCCCGGAAGCCGAGCGCCCCCACCGACACGGCCAAGAAGAGAGCCGTCAGCGGCAGCAGGTAGGCAGGAAGGTCAGCCCCCATCGAACTGAGGAGGCCGGTGTACGCCGGGAGCTTGCACGGTCAGGTCACTCACGGCAGCAGGGCAACCGCCCCGGCGGGTAAGGTCGCCAGCCAGGCCCGCCAGCCGCCGGCTCGCTTCTCGGTCATGACCGCTTCTCCTGCGGCTCCAGGACGCCCTGGATCGGACACTCGCTGGTCGGGCCGCGCCCCTGGCACGTCCTTGTCAACTTCACGAGTGCTTTCTTCATCCGCTGAAGCACTTCAATCTTGGCTTCGATGTCAGCGATTTTCGTAGTGGCCTGGCTCCTGACCTCGGCGCAGGTGGTGCCCGGATTAACCCGCAGGGCCAGCAACTCCTCGATCTCCTTGAGCGGGAAGCCGAGTTCCTCGGCCCGCTGGAATGAAGCGCAGGCGGGCTGCCACGTCCTCGGGGTACTGCCGGGCCGGACACTTTGCGAGGCGGCTCGGGGATCAGTCCTTGCCGCTCGTAGAAGCGCACGGTTGCGATGCCGATTCCGGCATTCTGGGCCACCGGCCCGATGGTCAATGGTCGCATCGCATCTTCCCTCCTCTATCCACCGGCAGTGTACAGGCCGTACCATACTACAGGGTCAAGGGCTTTTCCGAGGAAGGCGAGTCGGCCCACGGAGGAGAACCGCACTCGCTCGCAGCAGGGCGGTGAAGGAGAGCTGGTGCGTACTGCTGACATCAAACCCTCGGGGCGGTTTTTTGCGGCCCTGGTGCTGGCTGCTTTCGGCCTCAACTGGCTGTGGGAGATGCTCCAGATGCCCGCCTACGTCGAGATGGCGGGGCGCCCCTGGGGCGAAACGCTACTGCCCTGCACCCTGGCC
>JAGVLI010000717.1 GCA_020054355.1 Planctomycetales bacterium
AGCGTCATGGCACCGGCCTTGAGCGCCACGGCCGCAGCGCCGCCGTAGCTCAACGGGCCGCCGAACAGCGAGGTCCACCCGTAGAGCAAGAGGTCGTAGAGCCAGGCGTGATTGACCCAATAGACTCCGTTCGTGGTGTAGGCGAACGGATCGACGCCGAACTGATATTTGCCCTCGACCAGCAGGCGCCCAGTGGCCAGGTGCAGCCAGTAGTCGGTGTTGCGCGCCAGAAACGATGCCAGGAAAAAGGTCAGGACGAGAGTCGCTATTACCAGCAGGCGGTCGAGTGAAGCGATCTCCCGGAGCAGACGCTGGCTGGCTGACGGCCGGGTGGGGACGGGCGCTTGCGGAACGGATGCGGCGGTTTCGTGTGCTTCGCTCATGAATGAGTGGTCCCGAAGAACTGCTGTCCCGTGCCTGTAGGTCAGGCTTTCCAGCCTGACATGCTGTGGAGTGTCAGGCTGGAAAGCCTGACCTACATCCCAGGCAACGAAATCGGCGTGCTGCCCATCACCGTAGAGGTTTGCACAAGCCAGGTCAAGCGGGTGGTCGAGGCAATGTCGCCCGCGCGGCGCAGCTGCGGGCTGGCCTTTCCAAAATCGACGAAATTCGTTCCAATCGCCCTGGGATGTTGCGCTCCCGGTCCCACTCCGGATCGCGTCGCCCAGACTGCGCGGCTTCTCCAAATCTCAACAGGGACGAGCACATTGACAGGAAGTCTCCGACCACCGAGGAAACTCCGATAGTGGACGCGCTCCCGACGGTGCGCTTCGAGCTGCGGATCGGCACCGCCCGGCCGACGCTGCACGACATGACCGATACAGGCTTCCTGATCGGCAGCGTGCCCGGTTGCGATTTGCGCTTGCCCGGCGCGGCGCAGCCGCCGGTCTTCTGTATGGTGGCGCGTCGTTCCGACGGCGTCTTCCTGCGCAAGCTGGCGCCAACACAGCCCCTGTTGGTCAATGGTAAGTCGGTAGCGCTGCTCGCCCTGGGCCACGGCGACCGCATCACCCTGGGCGCCGTCGATCTGCTGGTGCAGTTGACGCCCGCAGCCGAGGTTTCGCCGCCACTCACCACGGACGAACTCGAGCGCCGCCGGCGTGAACTCGACGAACAGGCCCAGGAACTCGAAACCGACCGGATCATCTGGTATCGCCGCCGGGAAGAGATCGAGCAGGAATGCCGGCAGCGCGAAGAGAGTCTGCAAGCCCTGAAAACAGCACTGGAGCGCGAACAGCAAGAGCTGGCGAACGAGCGACACCTCCTGGCGGAGCGCGTGCCTGCGCTGAGCCAGCCGGCAGCCATTCCGCCGGTACCAGATCGTCAGGAACTGGCCGCTGTTCGGCAACGGCTGTACGACCAGTATCGGCAGCGCCGCGACCGCCTGACGGGACTGCAACAAGCCATCACCAAGGCCGCCCGCAAGATTCAGGAACACAAACGCCAGGCGGATGTCGAAGCCAACCGGCTCGCGCTGCTGCGTCGGGAAGTCGCAGCCCGGCAGGCGGAACTGGACCGCCAGGCGGCGGATTTGCAGCAAGCCCGGCAGAGCCTGGATACCGAGCGCCGCGAGCTGGCCGATCACCAGCAAGAGCGCGAACGCCAGCTGGCCGATGGCTTCGCGCAGCTGCAAGCTTCCGAGCAGCAGTTGGCCGTGCAGCGCCAGACACTGGAGAAAACCCAGGCGCAATATCAAGCCGATCTGGTGCGCATGGATCGCCAGTCGGCCCAGCTGGAACAAAAGCAGCAGCAAATCGAAGAGCGCAGCCGGCAGATCGAGGTCCGCTACGAAGCGCTGCACCAGGACTTGCACGAACTGGAAGAGCAGGCCGGGCGGGTGGACGAGGCCCATACCCGGCTCGCCGACGAAGCGGAACTGATTGCCCGCCAACGCGAGGAACTGGAACAGCGCCGCCGCGACGTGGAGGGCCGAGCCGCCGACCTGGAAGGACAGCAAGCGATGCTGGCCACGCTGCGCACGCGGCACGAGCGGATGCGCGAGGAGATGCGCCAGGAATCGCAGCTGCTCCTGGAGGACCGCGCCCGCCACGAAACCGCGCAGGCGGAATTGAAAGCGAAGCTCGAAGAAGTCGAACGGCTGCGGGCCGACATGGCAAGCGAACGGCAGGCCCACGACCAAGAGATGCGGCTCTACCAGGAAAGGCGCGGCGTGATCGATGCCGCCGTCGCGCAAATCCGACACCAGCAAGACGAGTTGGCCCGGCAGGAAGCGGACCTGAAACGCCGGCTGGCCGACGCCGACCTGTACGCGGCCCGACACCAGGAGCAAGACGCGCTGGTCGAAGCGCGCACGGCGCAGCTCTCGGATTTGCAGCAGCGCCTGGAAGCCGACAGGCAAGCACTCAAGGAACGCGAACAGGCATTGCAGCGTGGCGAGCAAGCACGGGCGACCTTGCAGGAGCAACTGCGCCGCCGCTCGGAAGAGCTGTCGGCCCGGCAGCGCAGCTTGACCGAACAGGCCCAGCAACAGGAAGCCGTCGCGGCCCAGTTGCAGGAGCAACTTGCCGCCGTGGAAATCCAGCGCGCCGAACTGGAGCAACGGCAGCAACAAACAGGGCAGCAGACTTCGGAACGAGTGAAACTCCTGGACGACCGCGAGGCCGTGCTGGCCCGACAGCACGACCTGCTGGAAGCCCGCACCCTGAAGCTGCAAGAGATGGGTCGGCTGCTCGCGGCCGAGCGCAAGGTCCTGGCCGAGGAGAAATCGCGCGCGGAAGCGGATCGTTTCGCCGTCGAGCAAGCGGGCGAACGGGTGCGCACGGACCTGGGCGCGAGCAAACAGGAACTGCTCGACTTGCAGAAGCAACTACCGGAATTGGAGCAGCGCGCCGCCGCCGCCGCCGAACGG
>JAGVLI010000800.1 GCA_020054355.1 Planctomycetales bacterium
CAGCCACGGCTGCGGGCCGGAAGAACGGGCGAAGCGAAGCGACGGTGGCCACCCGTTCGCGCAGCTCCAGCCGGGCCAAGGTGTTTGCGGTCGGCAGCAGCGACAGGTCCACCTCCACGCCGCCGCCGGCGAGCTTTTCCTGGACCTCGAAGCCCGATTCCCGGAAGACGTCGCGCATGGCACGGTTGTCGGCGTGGGTCACTGCCCAGAAGCGCGTGAAACCGTGCTGCACCGCCAGCAAGGCCAGCCGTTCCAGGAGCAAGGTGCCCAGCCCCTTACCCTGAAACGCATCGTCGACGGCGAACGCCACCTCGGCCGTCTGGCCTTCCTCGGCGAAATAGGAAGCCACGGCAATGACCTGCGGCTCGTCGGCTTGCGTGCGCAGCACCACCAGCGTCTGGGCGACGCGCGGGTCGGAAACGTCGCACCAGGAAGCGACCTGGTCGGGCGAGGGCATCCCTGCGGAAAAGAACCGCCGGTGGAGCGATTCGGGAGACAGTCGCCGGAAGAAGCCGAGCAGCCTTTCTCGGTCGTCCGGCCGGGCCAGGCGCAGCTGAGCGGATGTGCCATCGCGGAGAATCAGCCGCCCGGCTTCCGGCGCGTCCTGGCTCGACGGCAGGTAACTGGCTCGGATGAGAGGCGGCATCAGGGGCAATCCGTTCCATGAGGATCAAGCCGACTCCGAGGGGCGCAGCGCTTCGTCGGCCGTCAAGATGATGCGCGCGACCTCCACGAGCTTCAGGTTCTTGTCGCTGGCCAGCTTCTGCAGGCGGCGGAAGGACTCCGGTTCGTCCAGGCGGGCCTGCTTCATCAGGATGCCCTTGGCCCGTTCGATCATTTTGCGATCCTGCAGGGCCTGGCGCAAGTCGGCGGCTTCCTGGCGCAGGGCCTCGAATTGCTCGAAGCGCCGCCAGGCCAGCGCAATCACGGGCCCCAGGTCGGCCTGCTTGATCGGTTTGACGAGATAGCCCAGGATATGCTCGGCCTCGGCGCGGCGGATCGTTTCCGGATCGTGATAGGCCGACACCAGGATGAAGGGCACAGGGCGTTCCCGATAGAGCTGGGTCGCGGCTTCGATGCCATCCATGTCCGGCATCTTGATGTCCGTGACGACCAGGTCCGGCTGCAACCGGCGGCAGAGTTCGACTAACTCCCGGCCATTCCCGGCGACGGCCAGGACCTGATGTCCCAACCGGGGCAGGATCTTGCGAAAATACTGCTGCATGTCGGGTTCGTCGTCGGCGACGATGATTCGCAGGGACTGGTCCATATGGATTCTCGGACGGAGCGCGGTGGTTAGGCATTCCTTCTGCGGGCAACGGTTGACGACCCTGGTTAAGCATAACCTGTGCCAGATCGCGCTTCCCGGCACATCCTAGTGCTCGCCGCGCACCAATTCTTCGTCGCTGCCAGGAAGAATTCGAGAATTCGGCGGAAATCTCAGAAATCTCACTTGACGGACCGGCACCAAATCCCTTATCTTCTCAATGTTCAATTGCTCGCGACGGGTAATTCAACGCGGTTATGAAAGCCTCCCTGTGCCGAATTGGCGCAGGGGGGCTTTTTTATTTGCCTGGCTTTTCCGGAGTTGAGTTCCGGAACGGTCCGTCGAAAGCGCAATTTCACGGAGGAATACCATGCTGATCCTGACCCGCCGAGTGGGTGAAGAAATCGTGATCGACGGCCATATTCACCTGACGATCGTTGCCGTCCAAGGAGACCGCGTCCGCGTGGGCATCACGGCTCCGCCGTCCGTGGTGGTCGATCGCCTGGAAGTTCACGAGCGGCGCGCCGAGTTGGCCGCCCTAACCCCTGGCACGAAGCCCTTGTGGATCGAAAGCGGTCGCTCGGCGCGATCGCAGCCTTGAGGTGTCAGACATGAACGCACACGTTGGCTGCCGCGATCTCGAAGCCCAGCGGGCAGTTCCTCTGCGGGAACTGGAAGCCCATCTTCAATGCCAGTTGCACGGCCGCATTCGCGGTTTCCGCCTGTCGACGCACGACCGCGGCCTCGTCTTGCGGGGCCACACCCATACCTTTTACGCCAAGCAACTGGCCCAGCATGCCGTCATGAGCGCCACGGATCAGCCGATCGCGGCCAATGAGATCGAAGTGGATTGAAGCGCCGTGCAACATGGCTGGCACGGTCGTTTCGACGGCTTTGCCGGCCACACCCGCACATGGCAGGGACGATTCCGCACATCCTGCAACCAGCCTGCTCGGGTCGCCTCGCAATTGCGAAAGCGGCAGCCCAGCCGCATCGTCGCCAAACGCGATCGCTTCCCTCCCAGCCTCGCGCACCCGATTGGCAGTTTCATCGGTCACACGGCGGCGTCACGGCACCGACCGCTGCCGCGCGGTGGCTGCACCATGTGGTGTAATTGGTTCGACGTGCATTTGCCTTCGGGGCGTGCTGGCTGGATAATATCGAACAGCACTCGAAATCCAATCCACGACCGGGTTGAGCCAATGACCGCGCCGCTTGCCGCTCCCGTGCGACTGTTGATCGTCGATGACGACGAAACCCTGCGCCAGACGATGGCCAAGCGTTTTCAACGCGCCGGCATGACGGTCCTCGCCGCCGCCGACGCCGAGGAGGCTTTGGCCAAGATCGTCCACAACCGTTGCGACGTGGCCTTGCTCGACTTGCACATGCCCGGCATGAACGGCATCGAGTTGCTGGCCAAGCTCAAGGAAAACCAGCCGGAGCTGGAAGCCATCATGCTCACGGCTCACAGCTCGATCGACACCGCCATCCAGGCCATGAAGCAGGGCGCCTACGACTACCTCACCAAGCCTTTTCAGTTCCCGGAGCTGGAAATCCATGTGCTGAAGGCGTTCGACAAGGTCAAGCTGGCGCGGCGCGAACGGCAGTGGGTCGAGCAGCTGGCCTTCGAGTCGGCGCGCTATCGGCTGGTCGGTTCCAGCCGCGCCATGCAAAAGGTCACGCAACTCATCCAGAAGGTCGCTCCCACCGAGGCCACCGTCCTGGTGCGCGGCCCCAGCGGCACCGGCAAGGAATTGGTGGCTCGGGCCATTCACAACAACAGTCCGCGGCGCGACCGGCCCCTGGTGACGATCAACTGCGCGGCCCTGCAAGAGACCCTGCTGGAGAGCGAGCTGTTCGGCCATGAGAAGGGCGCCTTTACCGGCGCGCAGCAAGCCAAGCCGGGCCTGGTGGAGGTCGCCGAGGGCGGTACGCTGTTCATCGACGAGATTGGCGAAATGGCGCCCGGCCTGCAGGCCAAGCTGCTGCGCGTGCTTGAGGACGGCCACTACCGTCGGGTGGGAGGGACGCAGGAGCATCACGCCGACGTGCGAGTCGTGGCCGCCACCAACCGGCCACTGGAAGGCGAGATCAAGGAAGGCCGGTTCCGAGAAGACCTCTACTATCGCCTCAACGTGGTGTCGATCGAGTTGCCGCCGTTGCGCGAACGACGGCAGGACATCCCGGAACTGATCGAGCACTTCCTGACCACCCGGCAAGTTGGGCCCGGCCGGTCTCGACTGTCGCCGGAAGCCCTGCAGGCGCTGGTCAACCACGAGTGGCCCGGCAATGTCCGCGAGCTGGCCAACGTCCTGGAGCGGGCGCAGATCCTGGCCGTGGACCAGGTGATCACGCCCGACGATCTGCCGGAGAATATCACCGAAGGCGTGGCGGAGCCGGGGACGGTGGGCGGCAACCCCGACCACTTGCGCGAAGTCGAGCGGAAGCACGTTCAAGACGTGCTGAAGCGGGAGAAGGGCAACAAAGTCCATGCGGCCAAGGTGCTGGGCATCAGCCGGCGGGCGCTTTACCGCCTGGTCGCCAAGTATCGCCTGGAGGCGGACAAAGCAAACTAGTCGCCTCCGGCTTGCTTCAGGGACTCTTGCGCGGCAACGTCAAGACGATCTCGGCCCCCGCGCCTGTGGCCGATCCAACCGCCAGCCGGCCGCCGTGGGCATCCATGATGCGCTTCACGATCGCCATGCCCAGGCCCGTGCCCTTGGTCTTGGTCGTGTAGAATGGCTCGAAGATCTTCTGCCGCTGCTCGGCGTTCAAGCCCGGCCCATTGTCCCGAACGCTCACCCGCAAGGCCGGCTGCCCCTTCAGGAGTGTATCCGCGCATTTGACCTCCAGGCGCACCGGGTCCTGGCATGCGGCCAGCGCGTTTTCCAGGATGTTGCGGAAGACTTGCTCCAACCGGAAGAGATCGACTTCCGCGTGCCGATCCACGCCTGCCGTGCCTTCGACCAGGACAACGTCGCGGCCTTGGCGCTGCACCGTCAAGCTGTCCCAGGCGCGCCGCCAGACCGCCCCGACGTCGCAGCACTCGCGCTCCAGCTTCAACGGCGCTGCGTAACCGCGGACTTCCTCGTACAGCTGCCGAAGATGGTCCTGGGCCTTTTGCACCTTGCCGATCAAGGACAGAGCTTCGGGCCGGTCCTCCACTTCGAGGGCCAGCATCTCCAAACATGCCTGGCTGCGGGCCAGAGCGTTGCCGGATTCGTGCGCCAAACCGGCGACCATCTGGCCAATGCCCGCCAACCGTTCGGACTGCAAGGCCCGTTCCTGCGCTTCCTTGACGCCGGTGATGTCCTGGCCGACTGCCAGGACCGCCGGACCGCCTTCGTAATCGGCCAGCCGCTGGGCGTTCCAGATCACCCAGCGGCGCGTGCCATCCTTGCAGGCAACGGCTACTTCAAAGCCGTGAGTGCCTCGCCCGGCCAGGATAAAATCGAACTCCTGGTGGGCTGCCTGACGCATTTTCTCGTCGGGGATCAAGACCCGGTGGTAATCCAGGCCCGCTACCTCCGCGGCCCGGTAACCCGTCAGTTGCTCGGCGAAGGGGCTGAAATAGAGGATGCCGCGATCCGGGCGCGCGATGACGATCAGACAGGGCGCCGCCTCCACCAGGATGCGGAAGGCCGCCTCGCTGCGTTCCTTGGCTTGGGCCAGGCGGCGCCGTTCGGCGATGCGTGCCAGGCTGGCGCGGAGGGCGTCCGGGTTGATCGGTTTGAGAATGTAGTCGGCGGCGCCCTGGCGCAGCGCGGCGATGGTGCTTTCCAGGTCGGCGAAGCCGGTCACGATGATGATGGCGGCGCCAGGGGCGAGTTGTTTGAGGCGCGGCAAGAACTCCTCGGCGGTGCCGTCGGGTAACCGCCGGTCGAGCAGGATCGCCGCGTACTGGGTCCAGCATTGCCGCTGCTGGGCCTCGGCGATCGAACCGGCAGTGTCCACCTGATGCGCGTCCAGTTCCAGGATGTCGCGGAGGTTGGCCCGCGTGTCGTCGTCATCGTCCACGACCAGCACGTGAAGGGCCGAGTCATCAGCCATACGGAGCGCCCTGGCGAATCGGCCATCCCGTTCGGGACAGCTGCCGTTGAACAAGTCGATTCGCCGTTCATTCCTACAAGATGGGCGGCGGCGGCGGAAGCGCAAAACAGCAACTGTTCCCGGAACTCCCGGAACGATGCCCCGGGCCGCCGCGGTTCACCATCCCCTTTGCCTCCTGGCGCTGCGACTAGGCTCCAGGGTCCAGCCCGGCGACGGCGGCCACGATGTCGGTCGTGCTCACCACGCCCACCGGCCTCCGGTAGGTGTCCAGCACAAAAATCCGGTGGATGTGTGCGTCCATCATTTTCCGAGCCAGGCGCGTGAGCGGCTCTCTCATGTCGCAGCACACCACGTCGATGGACATGTGGTGGCGCACCTCGTCGCGCGGCAGCATTTCCAGATCGATCACCTGCCATTCCGAGCAAAACTCGGGCTGGGTCCGAGCGTGCGCTGGCTGCATCGTGCCGCCGGCCTCCGCCCACTTCAGAAAGTCGGTGTTGGAAAGGACGCCGACGCAGCGGCCTTCGACATTCACCACCGGCGCGCCGGAAATCTGTTCCGTCTGAAAAGTCTGGGCGGCGGCGCGCAGGGACATGTCCTCGGGGATGGTCACCACGGGGTGCTTCATGAGGTCGGCGGCCGTCAGGGTGGCGAGGGAGTGGTCGAGGGTCAGCATGATCGGCTCCTGAAGTTAGCGGGGGTCGTCGGTCGAAGTCAGCATGCGGCTGGCTATCGAGAGATGAGTGCAAACTCGGTGCCGTGCCGATTCAGTTGCAGCGGGATTTCAACTCGGCTACTTTCCTCCCGATTTAACGATTATTTCATCAGTCCAGTCGCACTCGACCGGTCCGATCGTGCCGCCCGCTGGCCCGATTCCGCACAGCCAACGTCAGGAACCGCACAACCTGGCGGCGGCGGCCGTGCTGCCATTCAGCTGCTCCGTGGTGCGATGAATCCTTGTGGCAAGTCGATCACTTGCCGCCGCGCTCCGGCGGCAGCGGCACCTGCGACTTGCCGGCCAGGTAGGCGAACAGGTCGCGGACCTGCTCTTTCGTCAGGGTATCGAGCTGACCTTCCGGCATGATCGACGTGGTCGAGTCTTTGATGACGTCCACGTCCTCTTTCGCCAGCACGAGCCGCTCCGTGGCCGTCTGCAGGATATAGCGCGTCGGCGAGCGTTCGACGATGATGCCCGTGATGACCCGGCCGTTCTGCGTGGCCACGATGGACATGCGATAGTCTTGCGAGACCTCGGTGCTTGGGTCCACGATGTTGGAAAGCAGATAATCCAGTTCCGCTCGATTGGCCCCGGTGAGGTCCGGCCCGATCGTGCCGCCTTCGCCATGCAGCTTGTGACACTGCTGACAGGTCTTGCTGAACAGCAGCCGGCCGTTGCTCGGGTCGGCGTACTTCAGAAAGCCGGGCGTCAGCAGGGTTTTGTAGCGTTTGATCTGCTCCTGCTTCTGCGCCGTGGTGTCGCGCACTTCGCCCCAAACCTGGTGGAGCCGATCGGTAACCTGCTTGTCGTTGAAGGCGTACAGCTGTCGCGCGATGTAGGCGGACACGTCATTGCGCGGCACGACTTTCTTCTCGATGGCCTTGAGCAGTTCGAGGGCATGGTCCTTCCGCGAGGCCAAGGTGGCGACCGCATCGTGCTTCTCGTCGGCGGTCAAGTCGCCGTAGACGGCCAGGATGCGCTGGGGGGTGGCGTCGTGCGGCAACGAACCGAGTCCGCGCAGGGCGGCGCGCCGTACC
>JAGVLI010000925.1 GCA_020054355.1 Planctomycetales bacterium
CTGGCGCGGCTCGTGGGGAGTACGGGCCGGGCGCTCGGCCTGGACCTCGACGCCGCCAAGCTCGACATGGCCCGGCAAGAAGCGGCCGAGCAGCACCTCGCCAACGTGGAGTTTCGGCAGTCGGCTATCGAGACCTGCGGCCTGCGAGCGGACTTCGACCTCGTTTACGCCCGGTTTCTGCTCACCCACCTTGCCGACTCGCTGGCCATGCTGCGACAAATGCAAGCGGTGCTGCGTCCCGGCGGCATCGTGGCCATCGAAGACATCGACTTTCAAGGCTCGTTCTGCCATCCGCCCTGCTCGGCATACTCCCGCTACGTCGAACTCTATACGCGGACGGTGCAGCGCAACGGCGGCGATGCCAACATCGGCCCGCGCCTGCCCGGCATGCTGCGGGCCATCGGCTGCAAGGATGTGCAAATGAACGTGGTGCAACCGGCGGGCCTGGAAGGCGAAGTGAAGCTGCTCGCCCCGGTGACAATGGAGAATATCGCCGATGCCGTGCTGGTCGCCGGCCTGGCCACGAAGGCGGAAGTGGACCAAATCATCGCGGAGTTGTACGAGTGCGCGCACGATTGGACCACCGTGATGGCTTTGCCGCGCGTGGTGCAGGCTTGGGGAAGTACCCCGGCTGGCATCACAAATGTTGCGAAATCCTTGCAATAATAGAATAGCTGACAGCTATCAGCTGATAGCAGTCAGCTATTTCAATTGTTAGTCGATTCGTCGAACGGATTCAGTCGGGCAAGCTCAAAACTTCAACCCCAGCCGCCCCAGCCGGGCCGCCGTCTCCTGCATCAACGCATCTTCCTCGCCTTCGTCCTTCGCTAGGTACGTGACGCTGAAGCGCAGGTGCGGGCTGGCGTCGTTCAAGCGGGGCGACGGGCACCGTTCGCTGCTCTCGCGACAGGCAGTTCGTATTGGTGCATCAACACCGAACTGAAAGGGATTTCCAGGGCAGTGCCGTCGCTGAACAGAATGCGTTGCAGAAAGACTGCACGGTATGGCTGAAACTGCGGTGCCAGGTCCAACTCATCGTAGAGCCAGTGTCTCCGTTGTTTTGAGAATCGCCATCTCGTAAGGGCAGGATGGTGGCGGATGTGGTCCGCCAGGGCATAGATCAAGGTCGTCACTTGGTTGTCTTGGCGTAGCGATAGCACCGCGACCGATAGCCAGAAAGGGCCAGGGAAAAAATCCGTAGGGAACGGAAAGCCCGATGGTTCCGTGATTTCTTGGAGCGAGAGCAACTCGGCGTCGTGCAAGCTCATTTCAGTCAACCGACGGACGCTGCTGGGCAGCCGGGGCTGAATGTCCGCCAGATGCTGACGATAGGCTGCCAGCGCCGCTTCCCAGGCCGCATCCGCCCGATCCGCTGCCTGGTCGTCGGTCGAATTGAATTGCAGATAAAGTTCGGGCGTGAAGAACTTCATGCAGCGGTCAGCGGGCTTTGCGGTGTTCTGTTTCATAGAAGGTATGCCCTTCCGGCGGCCGGGGGTCCGGTTGATAGTGCGGCAAGGCGTGCGGTCCTGCGCTGTCGTGCGGCGGGCAACGCTTGGCGCTACCGTTCGCAGTAGTTTCGATGGTGCCGGCCAGCTTGCGGTTCGCGGCCAGTGATGGACCGCAAACCACCACGTCCGTTCCCAGCCGACGGCGCGCTTCCGCCTCGGCCTGATTCAAACTCTCGCCCTTAACCACGGAACCACCTGGCCCAAGTGATGCTGCAAATATCCGTGGTGGGACTACCGGAATCGCGGCGGCTGGCTTTTTCTTCTTGGCCATGTCCCACCGTTACCCGCCCGCCGCCGTTCAACCATCAATTATCGCACATCGGGTCGCACAGGCCAATCACTGCGGCTCCAGCGGAGTTGTCAAAACTTCAACCCCAGCCGCCCCAGACGTGCCACCGTCTCCCGCATCAACGCATCTTCCTCGGCTTCGTCCTTCGCCAGGTAAGTGACGCTGAAGCGCAGGTGCGGGCTGGCATCGTCCCAGGGCACTTGCACCACCGATTGCTCGGTGATCAGGTACTGCGAGGCTTCCTCGGCATTGGCGAAGCCGCGCTCGGCGTTGCCCTTCGGGGCTTTCACGTAAATGAAGTAGGTGCCGCCCGGCATCTTGACCTCGAAGCCGACCTTCTGCAGGGCCGCCACCAGCTTCTGCAAGCGACGGCGGTATTTCTCGCGAATGCGGTCGCCCAGCTCCGGATGCTCCAGGGCCACGCGGGCTGCTTGCTGCACTGCCATGAACTGGCCCGAATCGCAATTGTCCTTCACGTCGGCGAAGGCTTGCACGATCCGGGCATGGCCGCAGACGAAGGCCATGCGCCAGCCGATCATGTTAAAACCCTTCGACATCGAATGAATCTCGACGCCCACGTCCTTGGCCCCTTCCACTTGCAGGAAGCTCAACGGCGGGCCGTCGTAGCTCAGCAGGATGTGGGCCGCGTCCTGAACCACGACAATCTGGTTCGTGCGGGCGAAGTCGATGACCTGGCGATAGAAGTCGCGCGTCGCCACCGCGCCCGTCGGGCTGTTCGGATAATTGATGACCAGCAGCTTGGCGCGCTGGCGGATGTCGGGCGGGATGGACTTCAGATCGGGATAGAAGTGGTTCTCCGGCAACAACGGCAGCTTGTAGACCTCGCCGCCATAGTAGCGCGTGTGCGTGCCGGCCACCGGGTAGCCGGGCACGGTCATCAGCGTCACATCGCCGCGATTGATGAAGCAGGCCGGCAGCATGGCCAGCGCCGGCTTCGAGCCGATGGCATGATTGACTTCCGCGACCGGATCGAGCGTCACGTCGAAGACCTTCTTCATGAAGCCGGCGGCCGCTTCCTTGAAGGCAGTGATGCCATTATCGGCGTAACCGCGGTTTTCCAGCTTGTCGATTTCCCGCTTGGCAGTCTCGCGGACAATGGGATCGGCCATGTCGTCGTTTTCGCCGATGCCGAAATCCAGCAGCTGGCGTTCCGGATGCGCGGCCAGGGCGGCGCGCTTGGCGCGCTTGATCTTCTCGAACTTGTAGATTTCGGTGCCCTTGCCGTAGTTGGCGCCGCCGATGCGTTCGGCGAACAGCGACTGGAACCAGGGATCGCTCATGGTAGGTAGTGGTCAGGGGTCAGTGGTCAGTGGAAAACGAAGCACTTACACTAAACCGGCGCGCGGGGTTTGGCAATATGGCAGCCCGTCGCTCGTGGCGCAGCCGCCCAAAGTAGCCCGCCGCTCCGCGGCGGAACGAGCGGCGCAGCCGCGAGTGTCCTAGCTGGTAACTGGCCGTTTGTCGTGCCGCAAGTGGCGTGAAACCTGCGTTGCGCGCGCTGGTGCTGTCGAGCAAGGGACTGTTTATTTGCCATGCTGTCGGCCGCAGGCCGCCGGTAGGGACACTCGCGGCTGCGCCGCTCGTTCCGCCGCGGAGCGGCGGGCTACCATGTGGGGCGAACTACAATACCCCCTGCAAGTGCAGCACGCCATTCAGGGTCTGCACGCTGGTCTTGTCCTGCTCGCGGACCACGATGGAGATGCCGCAATTGTCGAGGCTGACACGTCGGGCCTGCGACGGCGGCAGGCCGAGCAGCCCCGCCAGGTAAGTGCGGTTCACGACATGATGCGAAACCACGAGGATGGCCTTGCCGAGGTGATCGATCAGCAATTGGTCGAGCGCCTCGGCCGCCCGCTCGTGGACCTCGGCAAAAGTCTCGCCGCCGGGATAGCCCTGCTGGGCGGGGTTGGCCATGTAGCGTTCGTAGAGCTTCGGATTCTTGCTCTTGATCGTTTCCCAGTCCAGCCCTTCCCACTTGCCCACGTCGCACTCGATGAGCGCTTCCAGCGGCTTGGGCGCGATCTCGTGCGGTTCGCAGATGATGGCTGCCGTCTGCACCGCCCGGCGCAGCGGGCTGCAATAACAGAGGTCGATCGGCCGGATGGCCAAGTACTCGCGCGTCACCTCGGCCTGGCGCACGCCGAGCGGGGCCAGCGGCGGATCGTTATTCCGCCCTTGCAGCCGGGCCGGGTGCGACAGGTTGGCGGGCGTGGCCGCATGCCGCAGCAGGTAGAGGATGGTCTTCATTCGCGGTTCCACGTTTAGC
>JAGVLI010000571.1 GCA_020054355.1 Planctomycetales bacterium
CGACGAATTCGCCGCCTTCGAGGAAATCGGCGACATCGTCGCGAAGTACGCCGAGTGACCGACCGCTCGCGGCCTGGCCCGCTTGCGGTTTAGCAAATCTCAGCGCGGCCGGGTCGGCGGGTCCCATCGCCGGGGCGCGGGTTCCTCGACCAAGGTGCTCGGCTCCTCCACGACCACCACCTGTCCTTGCTTCTGGGTGCGCACCAGTGCCACGCCCAGCAAGATCACGGTCATGCCGGCCAGGATCGACGGGGCAATCTCCTGATCGCCCAGCAGCCAGCCCACGAGGATGGCGACCGCTGGGTTGACGTAAGCGTAGGTGCTGGCCTGCGAAGTGCTGACGTGCCCCAGCAGCCAGTTGTAGGCGACGAAGCCCACCAGCGAACCGAAGACCAACAGGTGGAAAAAGGCATAGACCGCCGCCGGGGTGAAGCTCTCCGGAGTCAGCTGCGCCGGTTCGCGCAGCGCCAGTCCGACCAGCGTTTGCCCGATGCCGCCGAAAATCATCTGGTAGGCGGCGGCCAGGAGGTGCGAGCCGTGCTGGCGATGGCGGCGCAGCAGGAACGAGCCGAACGCCCACGACAGCGCCGAGCCGACCACCAGCAGCGATCCCCAATCGGTATCCCGGTCGGCGGGATGATCCAGCTTGAGCAGCGCGACGCCGCCCAGGCCGACGAGCAGACCGACCCAGCCGCGCCAGCGCAGTTTCTCGCCGCCCGGCCAGAGCGTCTCCAACAGCGCGGTCCAGAGCGGCGTGGTGGCGACGAGGACGGCCGCGACGCCGGAAGCGACATACTTTTCGCCGACCGTGACCAGGTAGTTGCCGGCCATGAAGAAGATGGCGCCGAGCAGGGCCGCCCAGAGCAAGTCGCGGCGCGACAGGCGGAGCGATTCGCCACGCCAGTACAGGAAGCCGAGCAGCACCAGTCCGGCCAGGCCGATCCGCACGCCGCCGAACAAAGCGGGGGGAAACTGGTGGACGCCGAATCGCATGGCGATATAGGTGGTGCCCCACGCCAGGTAGACGAGGGTGAAAGCCAGGGGAATCGCCCAGCGGGCCGGCGGGGCCTGCGACGGACCGTGGAGGTTCATGCCAGGGTGGCGGGGTTGGAAGGTGCGTTCTCGGTTCCGGAAAGCGACATTGTAGTTCTGCGTCCGAAATTGGCGAGCGGCGGGCGTCAGCCCGCTGTTTCCGGTGCGCTGGCGGTTTCAACAGCGGGCTGACGCTCGCCTGGGATCAAATACCCCGATTCGCGCCTCCCGTGAATATCCTGATTGTGCCCGAACATCTGGTTGGAGCGCCTCTTGCGAAGCAGAAAAACTGGCAATCGCGCGCAATCTGACTTAAACTTGTTAATGGCGAGACGAAGTGTCCGTCCTCAACTATTTCGTCTGGCGAGCCATCGAGTTCGGCCCGGAGGTCAGGCCACGCCGGCGGGGCTAAACCCGGCCCTCGCCGTTGCTTACGGACTGTGTCTTCAGAGTTGAACGGGAACAGACCCTCTTACTCAGCGGACCCTATGCTGATGTCCATCGATTCCCTCAGCAACTTTGTCGATCAGCTGCTGACGAACCGCATCCTTGCGCCCGAGCAGATGAACGTCGTCACCAAGGAGCTGCTCTCGCAAAACCGGAGCGCCCGCGCTCTGGCCAAGGAACTGATGCAGCGCGGCTGGTTGACGGTTTACCAGGTCAATCAATTGTTCCAGGGCAATGCCCGCGACCTCGTCCTCGGCCCCTATCGGCTGATGGACATGCTGGGCGAGGGCGGCGTCAGCCAGGTCTACAAGGCCTGGCACAGCGTCAAGAAATGCGTGGTGGCCCTGAAGGTCGTGCGCAAGGAGTTCGTGGAGAACCCCGACATCGTCCGCCAGTTCCAGCAGGAAGGCCGGACCATCGCTTCGTTGCAGCACCCGAACATCATTACGACCTTCGACGTCGATCAGATCGGCAACACGCACTTCCTGGCGATGGAGTTCATCGAGGGCATCGACCTCGCCAAGCTGATCCGGCTGTCCGGGCCGCTGCCGGTGCCCTTGGCCTGCGACTACATCCGGCAAGCGGCGCTGGGCTTGCAGCACGCCCACGAGCGCTGCCTGGTGCATCGCGACATCAAGCCGGCCAACCTTTTCCTGGTCACGCCGCCGGAAGCCAAGATCGACCAGACGCCGATCCCCGGCTCGGCCGACGCCAAGAAGATCCCGCAGGTGGGCGGCGTCATCAAGATCCTCGACTGGGGTCTGGCGGACATGCGTCTGCCGTTGGCCACCGGGCAACAGGAGCCGGCCAACACCCTGCAGCGCGAGGAAACCATCGGCACCGCCGATTACCTGGCTCCGGAGCAGGCGATGGACGCCACCAAGGTGGACATCCGCGCCGACCTCTACAGCCTGGGCTGCGCCTTCTACTACCTGCTGACCGGCCAGCCGCCCTACCCCGGCGGCTCGCTGCTGCAAAAGCTGCTCAAGCACCGGGAAGCCGAGCCGAAGTCGCTGACGGACTTCCGCGTGGACATGCCGCCGGGCGTGCCGCCGGTGGTCCAGAAGATGATGGCCAAGAAGCCCGAGGACCGCTTCCGCACGCCGGCCTCCCTGGCGGCGGCGCTGTCGCCGTTCTGCCGGTCAGTGCCGCGCTCGACGCAGACCATGATCCTGAAGCCCGGAGCGCTCAAGGATCGGGGCGAACTCGGCAAGTGAATCGCGCCGCTTGCGGCTTTGCACGAACTACAACCGCCAGCCGGGCACGCCCAGGCTGGCGGTTTGGCATTTGGGGCCGCCGCGAGGACCGGAGCCGGTATTACTGGTTAGCGCCGCGGTGTTTCCAAGGGCTGCAGCGCCGTGCGGCAAACTCTTGATGTGATACCGTCTCCGGTCAACACAACCGCCGCTCGCGCGGCCAGCTGACGGCGCGCTTCCGCATTCCTCAAGAACGGCTGCGCGGCCGCCAGGGCACTCAGCAGCTCGTTGCTCGCGGCATCGATCTTCGGCCGCTGGTGAGTAGACAAGTCCGGTACGTCGGCAAACGATCCCCGCCCTTCGGCTTGCCAGCGCTGAAAGTCATCTTCCTGCACCTGCTTGGCAGCCTCGATCTGAGCGCGGAAAAACGACCGGACGAACTCTTCATCCAGGCCCTGCGCCTGGCCTTTGGCTTGCATGTTCTCCAGGAAGGCTTGTTCCCGCTTGGGGTCGGCGATGGCCTGTTTCTGGTTCCACTTCCAGCGGGCCACGTCGTGCATCAAAAGCAGGCGCTGTTGCATGAACTGGAGCAGCCGATCCAGGACCGCCTGGTCCGGGACCGAAACGGATGGGCGATAGCAACCGCTCAGTCCGACCAGGAACAAGATGCCGAGCGCGCGCCAGGGACGGTATGAGCCGAACTTCACGGGAACATTCCGCCGAGGTTGGTGGGGCAAAACCGTAAGCGGCTATAAGGTCGGGTACTTCCACGGTTCGCGGTACTTGCGCGACAGGAGTTCATTGGCCGCCGGGTCGCCGGTGATCAGTTCTTTCGTGCCATCCCAGTTGACGCTGCGTCCCAGCTTCCAGGACAGCATGCCCAGGAGCGACAAACAGGTCGAGCGATGGGCGGCCTCGATATCGGCGGCGGGCTTTTGCTTGGTCTCAATGGCTTTGAGGAAGTCGGCCCAGAGCAGCTTGATGTTGTGCCCGTCGGGTTCCTGGAGTTCCGCCTTTTGCTGCACGATCTTGCCCTTGGCGTTGGCCGGATAAAAGGTCCAGCCGTCGCGCCAGCCCATGTGGAAGGTGCCCTTGTCGCCGTAAAAGTAGCAGCCGATCTTATGCTTCTCGGCCTCATTGCCGGCGAAACGACGATGCTCCCAGACCGCGGTGAAGGACTCGAATTCATAGACGGCCACCTGATGGTCCGGCGAGTCGGAGGTCTGCTCCTTTTCGGTGAGGACCGGCGCGCCGGCGACCGGCCGCCCGCCCGTGCAGAAGACCTTGCGCGGATACTTTTCTTCCGTCCACCACAGTACCTGGTCCAGCCAGTGGACGCCCCAGTCGCCGAGCGTGCCGTTGGCGAAATCGAGGAAGTTGCGAAAGCCGCCCGGATGAATCTTGGTGTTGAACGGCCGCAATGGGGCAGGCCCGCAGTACATGTCCCAGTCCAGCCCTTTGGGCGGCGTGCTGTTGGGCGTGGGCTTTTCCGCGCCGCCGCCGCCGTGGACGAACATGCGCACCATGCCGATCTTGCCCGCGCCGCCGTCCTTGAGGAACTTCATTCCCGAAACGAAGTGCGGCCCCACCCGGCGATGCAAGCCGACCTGCACGACCTTGCCGGTGTCCCGCGCCGCCTTGAGCATCGCCCGGCTTTCGTTGATCGTATGGCCGGTCGGCTTCTCGACGAAGACATGCGACCCCGCCTTGACCGCCGCTATGGTCTGCAGCGCGTGCCAGTGGTCCGGCGTGGAAATGATGACAATTTCCGGCTTCTCCTTATCGAGCAGTTCGCGGAAATCGCGATGCAGCTTGGGCTGATCGCCGGTCATGTCCTTGATTTCATCGGCGCTGATTTCCAACGCCTTGGAGTCCACGTCGCACAGGCCGACGACCTTGCACTGTCCAGCGGCCACGGCTTCGCGCAGCAGGTTCATGCCCCACCAGCCGGCGCCGATCAAGGCGGTGCGATACTTGCGGGCGGCTTGGGCCAGGACAATGGACGGGGCGGCCAGGGCCACGCCAGCGGTCTGGAGGAAGCGGCGTCGATCGGTGTGCATGAAACGAACTCCTCGGTTGCCTCTCTGGTTTACGGCTTCTTGTGCGACTGCACATCCACGCAAACCACATCCCCCGCCGCATTCCGGCAGTAGATGCGGCCATTGGCCAGCACCGGCACCGTCCAGCACTTGCCGTCCAGCACCTTGGCCTGGGCCGTCGGCGCGAACTTCTCCGGCGAGGCAGGCGCGACCAATAGCTCGCCTTTTTCGCTCAGCACGATCAACTTGCCGGCCGCGCACATCAGCGCTCCCATGCCGACGCCTTCGTGCGACCATTTCACGTCGCCAGTCTTCAACTCCACGCATTTCAGGAAGGACTTGGTCGTGGTGTCGCCGTCGATGCCGTAGAGGAAGCCATCGAGCAGCACGCAGGAATTGAACTGGTTCCGCATGTTACGCGAGCGCCAGACTTCCTTCGGTTCCATGCCGGCGATGTTCAGCAACGCACCGCCCTTGCCATAGCCGGAGGAGATGAACAGGTTGTCGCTTGTAATAATTGGGTCCACGGCATTCAGTCCGAAGCGCGTCAGCCAGCGGACATTCCAGACGGGCTTGCCGGTCTTCAGATTGACGGCCGAGTAGCTGTCATCGGCGCTGAATACCGCGAGCCAGTCGTCGCCGCGCTTGCAGAGGACCGGAGAGGAATAGCCGGCATCCTTGTCGCCGGATGCCCAGACGAGCTTGCCCGTCCGCTTGTCGAGAGCGACTCCCGCTTCGCCGATGTTGAGCAGCAGCAGGTTTTCGTGGATCAGCGGCGAGCTGGCGAAGCCCCAGCCGGGAATGCGGATGCCGGTTTCCTTGTGAATATTCTTGGACCAGACGATCTTGCCGCCGGCCGCCTCGAAGCAGAAGAGGTCGCCCCAGCGGCTCAGGCTGTAGACGTGCCCGTCGTCCACGGCAGGCGTGGAGGTCGGCCCGCCCTCGAATTGCTTGTCATCCAGGGCGGACTCGTAGCTGTGCGACCAGACCTTCTTGCCGGTGCCGGCATCCAGGCACCAGACGGTATCCTTGCCGTTGTCGTTGCCCAGGGTGAACAGCCGGCCGTCTTGCACGGCGAACGACGAGAAGCCAATACCCACGGACGCTTTCCAGCCCACGGTCGGCCCGTCTTTCGGCCACTGCTCGAGCCAGCCGGTTTCCTTGGAGATGCCGGTGCGTTCCGGTCCGCGCCAGCAAGGCCAGTCAGCGGCACGGACGAATGCGGGAAGTAGGGATACGACCAGCAGTCGGAGAAGCCAACGACGCATCGGAAATACTCGGAGCGTGAGCGGCCCAAGGGTAAGCGAAGGAGGATTGTACCATCGGCGCGCGGAGTTTCCATTATCTCGCCAGGAATGATGCGGCTTACAATGGGCGGTCAATCCACGTACCTCTCCCAAGGAGAATGCCCCATGTTGGCCCCACGCACCTCTCCTGGCCTTTTCGGAATCGCAGTGCTGATTGCCGTCGGGTGCCCTGGTCTGGCCTGGTGCCAGGCACCCGCGCCGAAGCCCGGCGATGCCACGATCGAAAAGTACCTGGCCCAGGAAACGGCCAAGCTCAGCCAGAAGGTTTTCGACGGCGCGAAGACCCTGGAAGAATGGCAACAGCGACGCCCGCGACTGAAGCAGGAATACTTCGAGATGCTCGGCCTCTGGCCGCTTCCCGAGAAAACGCCGCTCCAGGCCACGATCACCGGCACCCTGGAACGGGACAGTTTCGTCGTCGAGAAGCTGCACTACCAGAGCAAGCCGGGCTTGTACGTCACCGGCAACCTCTTCCGTCCCAAGAAGATCGACAAGAAACTGCCTGCGGTGCTGTACGTCTGCGGCCATGCCGGGCGCGGCCGCAATGGCAACAAGTCCGCCTATCAGGACCACGGCATGTGGTTCGCCAACAATGGTTACGTCTGCCTGGTCATCGACACGCTGCAACTCGGCGAGGTCTGGGGGGTGCATCACGGCACCTACGGCCGGCCCTTCAATCATCTGAAGGCGTATGGCATCCCAGACATGGAAAAGGTCGAAAACCGCTGGTGGTGGCAGTCCGCCGGCTACACGTCGGCCGGCGTTGAATGCTGGAACGGCGTGCGCGGCATCGACTACCTCATCGGTCGGCCCGACGTGGACGCCGACAAGATCGCGGTGACCGGCATCTCCGGCGGTGGGGCGGCCACCTTCTGGATCGCCGCAGCCGATGAGCGTGTCAAGTGCGCGGTTCCGGTCAGCGGCATGAGCGACCTGGAAAGCTACGTCACCAACAAGATCGTCAACGGTCACTGCGACTGCATGATGATGATTAACACTTATCAGTGGGAATGGACGACCATCGCCGCGCTGATCGCGCCTCGCCCACTGCTGTTCGCCAACTCCGACATGGACGGCATTTTCCCGATGGACGGCAACCGACGGATCATCGAACGCTTGCGCACGCTCTACAAGATGCACGGCAAACCGGAACTGGTGGACGAGTACGTCAGCAAGGGCGGCCACGACTATCGGCCCGATCTGCGCATGGCCGCCTTCAAATGGATCAACAAGCACATCAAGAACGAACCGGGCGAAGTGCAGGATTCCGCCGACTTCAAGCTCTTCAACAACGAAGACCTGCGCGTGTTCCCGGAAGACAAGGACATCCCGAAAGACGCGCTCAACAGCAAGATCGACGAGACGTTCGTGAAACGCGCGGAGGTCAAGCTGCCGGCGGCGGGCAAGTTCGAGGAGTGGCAGCAGGGCTTATTGAAGGAACTGGGGGAGAAGTCGTTCAGGATGTTTCCGGACAAATTCCCCAAGGCAGAGGACGGCAAGAAAGGTGAGAGGCCGGGCTTCTGGTCGCTGAAAACCGAGCCGGGCATTGAAGTCGGCTTGTGCGCCTGCGCTCGTGCTCCAGGCGAGGCGAAACGACCGATCCTGGTGGTTCTCAACGCTGGAGAGGTTGCGCTCAAGCTGGCCGAGGACGGAAACAACGTTCTGAATTGGGCGGACCCGTTCATCGACGAGAACCTATACCTGGTGCTCGAGCCGCGCGGCGTAGGATTGTCGGCTTGGACAATCAAATCACCCCCTAATTACGTCGAAAGGTCTCATGCACTGCTAGGAACCACGGTGGACCAAGGGCGCGTGCGGGATATAATCGCCACAGTGCGCTACATGAACGAGAAAGGTGATTGGAAGATCATCGGCCGCGGTCAAGCCGGCATTATTGCGGCTTATGCCGCGCTGTTCGAGCCATCCATCAAGGAAGTGATAATCGTCGATCCGCCAACGTCGCACCGGGATGGCCCGACCTTCCTCAACGTGCTGCGCGTGCTGGACATCCCCGAAGCGCTCGGCATGCTCGCGCCCCGGCCGCTGACGCTCATCAACGCCAAGGACAAGGCATTCGACCACACGGAGCAGATTTACAAGCTGGCCGGTGCCGAGGGGAAATTGCAGCGGAAGTAAGCGGCGAGCATCGCGACATCAGCCCGACATGTGACTCGTTATTCACACATCGGGCTGATGTCGCGACGCTCGCCTTGCTGAAACGACGCTCGCCTTTCAGCCGAACAGGTTCGAGATCGGATGCCCGGTGCTGACCGGCCGAGAAAAGCCATCCAGGCCCAGCCGCGTATCCGGCGACACTCCCAGCGCGTGGTAGATCGTCGCGCCAAAGTCTTCCGGCGACACCGGGTTGTCGCGCGGATAGGCGGCAATGCGATCCGAAGCGCCGTAGATTTGCCCGCCGCGAATCCCGCCGCCCGCCAGCATCGCCGAGTAGCAATGCGGCCAGTGGTCGCGGCCCTTGCCGCCCGCGTCGATCTTCGGCGTCCGCCCGAATTCACCG
>JAGVLI010000751.1 GCA_020054355.1 Planctomycetales bacterium
CCATCGAGCGCGGCAAGGCGGAAGCCCGCCTGGTCTATGGCGGCGACGTCGGGCCGCTCGGCCAGGAAGGGTACTACGTCGCGCCGCACATCTTCGCGGACGTGGCGCCGGCTTCGTTTCTGGCACAGGACGAGTTTTTCGGGCCGGTCCTCGCCGTGCTGAAGGCGCGCGACCTCGACCACGCCCTGGAAATCGCCAACGGCACGCAGTACGCCCTCACGGGAGGCATCTACTCGCGCAGTCCGCTGAACATCGCCAAGGTGAAACGACAGTTCCGCGTCGGCAATCTCTACATCAATCGCAAGATCACGGGTGCGCTTGTGGATCGGCAGCCGTTCGGCGGCTTCAAGATGTCGGGCACGGGTTCCAAGGCCGGCGGCATCGATTATTTGTTGCAGTTCGTGCTGCCGCGGACTATCACTGAGAATACCATGCGCCGGGGCTTCGCGCCCGATCCGGCGGGTGAATAGGACTTCAGCCCCGATTCGTTCCGGGGACGTCGATCTCGACTGCGTCCGCGCGGAACTTCCGGGGTTGAATCTCGGTAAGCTGATTCGTCAATACGGAACAGGCATCGAACCGACCGGGCCGGATCAGCGGCTGGTGCTCTGCCTGGTTGAATTCGCAAACTCTGTGCGAGGACTTCCGATGAAGCGTGGATTCACCTTGCTGCTGGCCTCCTGCACGGCTGTCGCCTTGGCCGCCGATCCCCCGCTCGAACTCAAGGGCCACGGCGCCTTGGTCTACGGCGTCGCTTTCAGCCCGGACGGCAAGCTGCTGGCCACCGCCTCCTTCGACAACACCATCAAGCTCTGGGACTTCCCGGCCGGCAAGGAAATGAAGACTTTGATGGGGCATACCGGCCCGGTCTACAGCGTGGCCTTCAGTCCGGATGGCATGGTCCTGGCATCTTCCAGCCACGACCAGACCATCCGGCTCTGGAAAATCCCGGACGGCACGCTGATCCGCGAGATCAAGGGCCACACCGGCATTGTCGATAGCGTGGCCTTCAGTCCAGACGGCAAGCTGCTGGCGTCCGGCAGCGCCGACAAGACCATTCGCTTCTGGAACCCCGAGGACGGCAAGGAAGTGAAGAACCTGGGCGCGCACGGCGCTTCGGTCTATAGCGTGACCTTCAGCCCAGACGGCAAGCTGCTGGCGTCCGCCGGGGCCGATGCCCTGGTCAAAGTCTGGGATGTGGCAGCGCAAAAGGAGATCAAGGCGCTGAAGGGCCACGAATTGGCGGCGACCGGCGTGGTCTTCAGCGCCGACGGCACCGAACTGGTTTCCATCGGCTTCGACAAGCATGTCCGCATCTGGAACGTGGCCAGCGGCAGCGAGACCAAGAAGCTGGGACCGACCCCGGACGACCTCTACGGCATCGCTTTCTCGAAGGACGGCAAGGCACTGGTCACCAGCGGATACGGCGGCAACGTCACGCTCTGGAACCTCGCGGAAGGCAAGGCGCAGCAAACCAAGAAGCTGAAGTTCGGCGCTTACTGCATCGCCTTCACGCCCGACGGCAAGGCGGTCGTGACGGGCCACGACAACAGCATCTGCTACGTCACGCCGCTGCCCTGAAAATGCCGAATGCCCAGGCCGAATGACGAAAGCATGCCCAAATCCGCATGACGAATCCTGGCGGGGTTCGTCATGCGGTTTTTTTTTCATTCGGGCTGTTGCGCGGTGATCCTTCTGGTGCTGCCCGGCGTAGTAGCAACCAGCCAAACCACTACAATGCGAATCGGCACCGATCGTTCTGTCGCTGGAGTCTTATGCTCGGCCCCATCTTCGTCCGGGAATGGCGGACGCTGCCGCGCCGGCCGCAGCATTATGCACTGCGCTCGGCCTACCTGGGCTTGCTGCTGGTGCTCGGCGTCACCGCCTGGCAAGTGCTGATCGGCTGGTCGCGGCCGGCGAGCCTGGGCGATACCGCGCGCTTCGGCGTCCGTTGGTTCCAGGTGCTGGTCAATGCCCAGCTGGTCTTGCTGGTCTTCTTCTCGGCCCTGTCGGCGGCACTGTCCATCGCCCACGAAAAGGACCGCCGTACCTTCGTGCTGTTGCTGCTGACCGACCTCCGCAACCACGAAATCGTGCTGGGCAAGCTGCTCGGCAGCCTGCTGGAAATCGGCATGGTGCTGCTCGGCACGCTGCCGATCCTGGCGCTCGGCCTGCTGCTGGGCGGCATCGAATTGAGGCAAGCAGCCGAGTCGCTGCTGATTCTGGCGGCTGCTTGCCTGGCAGCCGGTTCGCTCGGTTGCTTGGCGGCGCTCTGGCGCGAGCAGACGTTTCAGGCCCTGGCGCTGACCGTGCTGTTCCTGGTGCTGTACGTTTGCCTGGTGCGCGCCTTGAGCCTGCTGCCGTTCGTGTCCGCGAATGTCGGGCAGACCGCCCAACTCTGGCTCGATCCCTGGCAATGCCTCCAGGGAATTCTGGCGGCGGAAGATGCTGTTGCCGGCATCCGGCCGGCACTCGGTTTCTGCGGAACGATGGTGCTGCTGGCTGTCCTGCTCAACGGCTGGGCGATCCTGCGGTTGCGGAAGTGGAATGCCGGCGGCGAACCCGTCCAGCAGCGCGAGCGGCCGGAGGAAAGCGACGAGAAGAAGCGCGTCGGCGCGCACGCCGCGCCGGGCCGGGTGCGCAGCGCCTGGGACAACCCCATTCTCTGGCGCGAAGTGCGGACGCGGGCCTACGGCCGCCGATTGCTGTTCGTCAAGCTCGCCTACTTCCTGGCGGTCGGTCTGATCGGTTATTTCGCACTGGATATGGCACTGTCGGGTCGGCAGCCTTTCGCGGCGGCCCAGGGTCTGCTGCCCATCACCATCGTCGGTTTGCTGCTGATCGGCGCCCAAGCAGTGACGGCCATCACCAGCGAGCGCGACAAGGGGGCGCTCGACCTGCTGCTGGTCACGGACCTGACGCCGAAGGAGTTCATTTTCGGCAAACTCGGCGGCATCGCCTACAACGCCAAGGAATACTTGCTGCCGCCGCTGCTGCTGCTTGCGGTCTATGCCTGGCTCGGCATGCTGGCGACGCCGCCCAGGGGACATGAAGAACTGACCCTCGGCCGCAATCTCCAGTCGCTCGCGTGCATGCTGGCCGCCCTGCTCGTGCTGCTAGTCTTCGTCACGGTGCTGGGCGTCCACATCGGCCTGCGGACGGAGAACAGCCGCACGGCCGTCAGCCATACGCTGGGCACGGTGTTCTTTCTGTCGGCCGGCACGCTGGCCTGTATCTATCTGATTCTCATCAGCGGGCGGTTCGAGTATCAGTGGGGCAGTTTTCTGTTCTTCGCCGTGGCGGGGGTGGGCGGGATGTGGTGGGTGCTGAATGGCGAACGACCGTCGCATGCCCTGCTGTTGGCAAGCCTGGCCTGTCCGTTTGCCGTGCTCTACGTCGTGATGAACGTGGTGATCGGCAAACCGGGCACCGAGGAATCGAGTCCGCCGTTCCTGCCGGCGCTAGTGCTGATCGGCGCGTTCGGCTTTGCGGTCTTCGCCATGCTGGTGCCCTTGTTAAGCGAGTTCGACGTGGCGCTGGGCAGGACAACAGGTGGGCAGGAATGAATTCATCCGGACTCAAGGATTCGCGGGGCCGGCGGCGAAGACGGTATCCACGGCCACGGAAAACCCCGCCAGCAGCACCGAGGTGGCCACGGTGCCAGCGCCGAACTTTCCGTGTTCTCGGTACGCTTGGCCGTCGAGCGTCAGCACGGTGATCTGCCGCAACTCCGGATCGACGATCCAGTATTCCTGGATACTGGCGCGGGCGTATTCGCGGGGTTTGATTTCGAGATCGCGTTTACGATCCTTGGCATCGGCGCTGGCGACTTCGATGACCAGATCGGCTCCCTGGGGATACTTCGGCAAATCGCGCAGTCGCTCGGGTCGGAGAAAGACGATATCCGGTTCGCGAACTTTTCCGGGGAACAAGCGGACTGGCAGCGGAGCCAGGAGCACTTCACCGAGCACCTGAGAGGTGACGAAGGCGTCGAGCAACCGGAACAGCATGCGGACGATGAATTGGTGCAGCAGCGTGGGCATCGCCGGAAACTCCAGACAGCCGTCCGATAGTTCCACCAGGCAGGACAGGTTCAGGGCCAAATAGTCATCCTCGGTCCATTCGCCCTGGACGGGATAAAATTGGGCGATTTCCCAGGTGGGTTCGCCTCGTTGCGAAACGCGGGCCGGGAATGGGTCGGGGGTAGCATCGGCCGCCAGCATGGTCGGGTCGGCGCTCATGGTCGGAATGGCCCTCACACTTGCAGCACGCCGGTCTTGAACGGTTTTCCTTCATCATATCGCGTGGCCACGGCCAATGCCATCAGCAGCGCTGATCGGGTTTCTTCCGGCGCGATGATCTTGTCCACCCATAGCCGGGCGGCGGCGTAACGCACATCGGTTTGCTGCTCGTAAGAGGCCCGCACCTTGTCGCGCAGCTCTTCCAGTTCGACGGCATCCGGTTCGTGGCCCTGGCGCTTCAGCGCCTGAATGGTGATGTCCAGCAACGTGCTGGCGGCCTGGTCGCCGCCCATGACGGCGTAGCGGGCGGTCGGCCAGGCGAAGATGAAGCGCGGATCGAACGCCTTGCCGCACAGCGCGTAATTGCCCGCCCCGAAGGAACCGCCAAGGATCACCGTCAACTTGGGCACGACACTATTGGCGATGGCGTTCACCAGCTTGGCTCCAGCGCGGATGATGCCCGCCTGCTCCGAGTCCCGCCCGACCATGAAGCCGTTGACGTCTTGCAGGAAGATCAGCGGTATCCTGCCCTGGTTGCAATCCATGATGAAGCGGGCGGCCTTGTCGGCGCTATCGACATAGATCACCCCGCCATACTGCAGCGCGCCTCCGGCCGGCTTGCAGCGCTTCCGCTGGTTGGCGACCACGCCCACCGCCACGCCGCCGATCCGGCCGTAGCCACAAACCAGCGTCTGGCCGAACTCCGCCTTGTACTCGTCGAAAGGCGCGTCGTCGAGGATGCAGGGCAGCAGATCGCGGACGTCGTACTCCTTGCCGCTTTCCGGAAAAAGTCCTTCCAGTTCGGCGGTCGGTCGTCCGGCAGGCACATCGCTCCGCACCGCCGACTCCGGACTCTTGACGGCCGCGACCAGTCGGCGCAGCCGTTCCAGGCAGCTCGGCTCGTCCTTTTCGCGGAAGTCGATGGTGCCGCTGATGGCCGCGTGCATGGCCGCCCCGCCGAGGTCTTCGTGCGACACCGTCTGGCCGATGGCCGCCTTCACCAGCGCCGGTCCCGCCAGGTATAGGCCGCTGCCTTCGGTCATCAGCAGCTTGTCGCACATCACCGGCAGGTAGCCGCCGCCGGCCACGCAGTTGCCCATGATGGCGGCGAACTGCGGAATGCCCGTCGCCGAGATGACCGCGTTGTTGCGGAAGATGCGGCCGAAGTCGTCCTCGTCGGGAAAGACCTCGTCCTGCAACGGCAGGAAGACGCCGGCTGAGTCCACCAGGTAGACCAGCGGCAGGTGGTTCTCCAGCGCGATGCGCTGCGCCCGCAGCACCTTCTTGCAGGTCATCGGGAAGAACGCGCCGGCCTTCACCGTGGCGTCGTTGGCGATGACCATGACCCGATGGTGCTCGACGGTGCCAATGCCAGTGACGACGCCAGCCGACGGCGCGCCGCCCCACTCGGCATACATGCCCCAGGCAGCCCACAGGCCAAGCTCGAAGAAGGGAGTATCGGAGTCGAGAAGCCGGGCGATGCGTTCGCGAGCGGTCAGCCGGCCCTTCTCGTGCTGCCGGGCGATGGCCTTGCTGCCGCCGCCTAGAAGCAAGGTTCGTTCTTCTTGAAGCAACTTCTGACACCGGCGCTGTAAATCGTCTTCCATTGGGTTAGATTTATCGGAAGAGTTGATCGCCCTTCAAGGGCAACACGGAAGACAGCGACGATCGGAGGCTGCCATGCCCGTCCTGCATGTGGATGATGTTCCCGAGGAACTGTATCGGCGCATCGCGGAACTCGCCGCCAATGATCGCGTCCCGTTGTCCGAGGAAACGGTGCGCCTACTGCGGATGGCGCTACAGTTCGCGCCGCCGGCAGCTGAAGTCCAGTCCCGGGCACAAGTACAGGAGGTTCTGGACCGGATGTGGCGCAATCGGATCGTTCCGTCTCCTGAAACGCCGGACAGCCTGGAAATGTTGCGGGAGGATCGCGGTCGATGACGGCGCCGTTGAGCTGTGTGGTCGATGCCAGCGTGGCGGTCAAACTATATCTCGCTGAACCGCTGGCCAGTGAAGCGCGGGCGTTATTTGACCTGCTGGCGGATCGAACGAACCGATTTCACGTCCCCGACCTGTTCTACGCGGAATGTGCCAATATCCTCTGGAAGCAAGTCCAATGGCACGGTGTTTTGCCCGATCAAGTGGCATCACACTTTGCCGATTTAACCGCCTTGCCCTTGCAACGTACTCCGGTATTCGATTTGGCGGCGGATGCACTGGCGATAGCGATGACTTATGGAGTCACGGCCTATGACGCCTGCTATGTCGCTCTGGCGCGGCGGGAGCAGGTTGCACTGATCACCGCCGATGACAAGCTGGTGAAGAGGCTGACTGGCACGGGCGAGTCCGTGCTCTGGCTGGGAAACTGGCAACCCCCAGCTGCCCGAGCCGGCGCCTGACACCCAGCAGAGTTCTCGCGAGAAACGCTCAACTCCCCTTCATCGTCTCCAGCGTCCAGTCCTTGCGCTGGCGCGACGAGGGGATCTTCAGCACCTTGCGATACTTCGTCACCGTGCGGCGGGCTACCGGGTAGCCGGCTTCGTTCAGCTTCGTCACCAGGTCTTCGTCCGACAGCGGATTGGACTTGTCTTCCTGATCGATCAGTTCCAGCAGCTTGTTCTTGATCGTCTCCCAGGCCACTTCCTCGCCGCTGGCGGTCTGCGTGCCACCGCCGAAGAAGCGCTTCAGCGGAAAAATGCCGCGCGGCGTCTGTACCCACTTGTCATCGACGGCTCGGCTCACGGTCGTTACGTGGACGCCGACTTGCAGCGCGATCTGCTGCATCTTCAGCGGCTCGACGTGCTCCGGCCCAAGGTCGAGGAAGGCCCGCTGGTGCTGGATGATGGCCCGCGTCACCTTCAGCAGCGTATTGCGGCGCTGTTCGATGGAATCGAGCAGCCACTGCGCCGACTGAATCTTGCGCTTCAGGTATTCCTTGGCCTTGGGATCGGCCCCCTTTTCGCGGTAGAGGTCGATGTAGCGCCGGCTGATGTAGACGTTGGGCACCCAGTCATCGACCAGCCGGATGTCGTACTCGCCGTCGTCCTTGCGTTCGACGATGATGTCGGGCACGACATAGGGAATGTTCTGTGCCATGAACCGGCTGCCCGGCTTGGGATTCAGGTGCTTCAATCCCTCGATGGCTTCCTTGATGGTCGGCAGATCGAAGCCGGTGCGCCGCTGGATGATCGGCAAGCGGTTGTGCTGGATGTCCTCCAGGTGGTTGAGGACCAGCAGGCGCAAAGCGTCCCGACTGGGCGATTCATCGTGGTCGAGTTGCAGGAGCAGGCATTCCTTGAGGTCGCGGGCGCCGACGCCGGTCGGGTCCAGTTTCTGGACCAGTTTTAGCGCACGTTCGACCTGCTCGACCGTGCAGACCGGAGGATACCGGGCGTCCAGTTCTTCCGGCGTCCAGTCTTGCCGCCGCGCGAACTCTTCGATTTCCCGCCGCAGATCGTCGTTGTACGCCTGGGCGATCGCATCCAGGGTCGGTGTCAGATAGCCGTTGTCGTCCAGGTTGCCGATGACGAAGCGGACCAGCCGTTCCTTGTCCGGCGGCATGTCGAGAAAGCTCATCTGGTCGTAGAGGTAGTCGTGCAGGGATTGCGGCCGCGACGGCATGTTCTGCATGGCGTCGTGCTTCTTGTCCCCTTCGGCGTCGATGCCGCCCCGCGACGGGCGATGTTCCTCGTTGAAGTGGTCTTCCCAGTCCCGGCTCAGGGCGTCCAGACGGTTGAAGTCCAGTTCGTCGTGGGTGTCGTCGATAATCAGTTCGCCCTCGACGGCCTTGTCGGCGGCTGCATCCGCAGCGGCCTCGGGAGCGGAATAATCTTCCTCGGGGTTGTCGGCCGGATCGACTTCCTTCAGTTCCAGGACCGGGTTTTCTTGCAGTTCTTGCTGCAACTTTTCCTGCAGGGCCATGATTGGCATCTGGAGGATTTCCATCGACTGAATCATGCGCGGGGCGAGCCTCATCTGGAGGCTCATTTCCGGCCGCAGATTCATGGACATGGACATGTCGGGCATGGCCAGTTCTCCAGAGCGAAGTCTGTTCCGGGCGAAGCGGCGATCAGCTAGAAGGTCCGTCGGCCTTCCAGGGCGTCGGACAGCATTTGACTGTTCGCGAACTCTAGGACCGAACCAGAAGGCAAACCGCGTGCCAATTTTGTCAATTTTACCGGATAATTGGTCAACAAGCTGGAAATATACAGGGCGGTGCCATCGCCTTCGAGCGTCGGATTGGTTGCCAGGATGATTTCCTGGACCCCGCCGCGCTGCACCCGGCTCACCAGGGCGTCGATGCTGAGGTGTTCTGGCCCAATGTTCTCCAGCGGCGCCAGCCGGCCGCCCAGGACGTGATAAAGGCCCTTGAAAGTGCCAACCTTCTCCAGGGAGGCCACGTCCTTGGGCTGCTCGACCACGCAGATCAGCGAACGGTCGCGGCGCGGGTCGCTGCACAGCGAGCAAACCTCGCCTTCGGTGAGGTTGAAGCACTCCCGGCAGGGACGGACCTGTTCCGACACGGCCTGGAGCGCCTCGGCCAGGTCCAGCGCTTGCCGGCGCTCACCGGCCAGCAAGAAATGCGTCAGCCGTTCGGCGGTCTTCGGGCCGATGCCGGGCAGCTTGCCGAACTCTTCCATCAGTCGGGCAATGGCCCCTGTTGCTTCCGCGCCCACGATGAATGCCCCACTTGTCCGGTGGTTCGCCTGGTGCTGCTTCCGGGCACGGTTGCGCGTGGGTCACGATTCCAATCGTGACAAACTTCACCGCCTGTCACGATTGGAATCG